>JAHDBO010000077.1 GCA_020630355.1 Saprospiraceae bacterium | reverse complement strand
AGTTGAGCGATGAAAGTTGTCCTTGTATTTTTTCGCTCTTTTTATTGATAATACTGGAAACCCAATAAATAGAAAAAGATAAAAAGGGGAGCGGAATCAAAGACCAAAGCGTCAACTCCACGCTGACCGAAAGCATGGAGTAAATAACAAAGACAAACAAGGCAACCAAATTGATGCCGTACATCAATGCTGGACCGACATACATTCTTACCTTGGATACATCCTCGGAGATACGAGCCATCAGGTCGCCTGTGTTGTTGACTTTATAGAAGGATTGGCTCAATTGAGTATAGTGGCCGAATATTTCCGAGCGCAAATCATATTCAATCAGGCGGGACATCACGATAATCGTCTGCCGCATGAAATACATAAACACGCCCATCATCAAGGCTAGGATCAACACCATCCCACCAAAAAGCAAAAGGGTCTCTCCTAGGATATTAAACAATTCCCCTTGCAAGTCCGAACCCTCATACATATAATATAGGTTCAGATTTTCTAGTACCAGATCCAGTGCTTGGCGGATATATTGTGGCTGCAAGACCCGAAAGTAATTGGAGACGGATACGAAGACCGCCCCAAATAGGAAATGCCATTTATATCGGAGGAAAAACTTGTTGAGATAGGCTAGAGCCGCAATACCCGTTTTGCCTTGTACTTCATTATTTTGTTTAAAAATGCTCAAACTTGGGATAATGAATATTTAATAATTAAGCATGAATAATTTCACCCATTCTTCATCACAAATAACATCTTTAACGAAGAGATTGTTTCAAACTAAATTGCTAGAAATAACAGCTGGAAAATTTGCACAATCTGAATGTAAAGCCTACTCGTTTTACCAAGGACTAACCTAGGCCGCTTTCAGCTTATTCAATTTCGATTTACTCAACTTGTCTTCGGCATATTGTCTATCTACTACAAACTCTTTGATGTCATTTCTGGAGGGGAACTCAAACATGGCATCGGTCATGATGGCCTCGCAGATAGAGCGCAGTCCCCTAGCGCCCAATTCATATTCCAAGGCCTTTTCGGCAATAAACTCGACGGCATCAGGGGCAAAACTGAACTGGATACCTTCTAGGCGGAATAGTTTTTGATATTGTTTGACCAGGGCATTTTTTGGTTCTACCAATATACGCTTCAAGGCATCAGTATCAAGAGGCTCTAGATAGGTCAGAACGGGCATTCGCCCAATCAACTCAGGAATCAAACCATAAGATTTGATGTCTTGATGACTGACATATTGTAACAGATTGTCCCTGTCTATTTCTTCTGTATCTGCGGAGTTAAAACCAATCACTTGTGTGTTGACACGACGAGCGATTATTTTTTCGATGCCATCGAAGGCTCCCCCACATATAAACAGTATATTTTTAGTATTGACTTTAATCAACTTCTGTTCAGGGTGTTTCCTGCCTCCGTGCGGTGGAACGTTCACATCTGTTCCTTCTAGCATTTTGAGCATGGCTTGTTGCACACCTTCCCCAGAAACATCCCTTGTAATGGATGGGTTGTCCGATTTTCTAGCGATTTTATCAATTTCATCAATGTAGACAATCCCTTTTTCGGCGGAAGCCACATTATAATCACAGACTTGTAACAAACGGCTCAGGATACTCTCCACATCTTCGCCCACATACCCTGCCTCCGTGAAAACCGTCGCGTCCACTATGGCAAAAGGCACATCGAGGTATTTGGCTATGGTTTTTGCTAGAAGTGTTTTTCCCGTTCCCGTTCTACCAACGAAAAGGATATTTGATTTTTCAATCTCAACCCCATCGTCATGGTGTGTAGGCTGTTTCAATCTTTTGTAATGATTATAGACGGCAACAGAGAGGAATTTCTTAGCGTCGTCTTGACCAATAACATAAGTATCCAAGTGGTTTTTCAAATCCAAGGGCGTGATGGATTCTGGAAGGGCCATTTCCGTTATGGTATCTTGGTTGCCCTTGTTCATTTCCTCGTCTATGATTTCTTGTGCTTGCTCAACACAGACTTCGCAGATATAAGAGTCGATGCCTGCCACCAAAATCAACGCTTCTTCTTTTGTTCTTCCGCAAAAAGAACAACAATAATTATATTTACTATTTCTTCGCATGGACATATCTAGGACTTGTTTAGAGGGATTTTTAGAAGAATCTCCTATTTGAAATATATTGCAAAAATAGAAAACAAATCCAGTATAAGAAGCAGAAAGCTGTGCTTACACTGGATTTGGAATCGATTTACCGAAAAGCTGTGCTTTATTACTAATACGGTAAATATTGGAAAAAGGTTGAATCAACCTTTATTAATTAGTGGTTATTCTAAATGATTTTGTATGTGAGCCTGCCTGCGAAAGCAGGTTTTTTAAAACCTCATAACTCCAAGAGTTCTGGGTCATTTCCAATGGGATTCCTTTGGAACAAAATTCCCCAAAAGGGATGCCCTTGGTACAAAATTTTTCATTTAGAATTAAGTCTATTATGCACTAGGATTTCTTTCTAGGACTTCATCGATTAAGCCATATTCTACTGCTTTGTCTGATTTCATCCAGTTGTCTCTGTCTGAGTCCTTTTCGATTTCTTCAAAGGTTTTGCCAGAATGTTTTGCCAATATTGTGTACAATTCCTCCCGCAACTGCTTCGAGAAGTTGTAGGAGATTTCCATATCGCTAAACGTCCCTTGCATACCGCCAGAAAGCTGGTGAATCATCACGCGGGCATGTTTTAAGGCGGAACGTTTTCCTTTCGTACCAGAAGTCAGTAAGACCGCACCCATGGAAGCCGCCATACCCGTACAGATAGTCGCTACATCGGGATTGATATACTGCATGGTATCGTAGATGCCGAGGCCATCTATGACACTTCCACCAGGGCTGTTGATGAAGATTTGAACATCTCTTTTCGGGTCAGTAGAATCTAAGAAGAGCAACTGTGCTTGGATGATATTGGCTACTTGGAAATTGACCTGCATGCCCAGGAAGATGATTCTATCCATCATCAAGCGGGAGAAAACGTCCATTTGTGCGACGTTCAACTGGCGTTCTTCGATGATATAAGGTGTGATACCTTCACCGACCATTTGGGGCATGTTCATGTGACGGCTTGCTTTGCGATTGTAGTCGTCTACTGTGTTACCGCTCATGCCTAGATGCTTCACGGCGTATTTTCTAAATTCGTCTTTATGGAACATTCTATTAAAAATTGTTTACTGTTAATGGATAAGGAATGAGTAAAACGAATAGTTGCATTTTGACCCATTTCTAAGAGAGGTTATTTTGCTTTTTGCAAAAAAAATGCGAATCGAGGGATAAATATCACACTCGATTCGCAAAATAAACAAGTTGACCTTTAAAAAAGATTAAACTTGTTGAAAATCTTTATGAAAAAGCCGGATTACTCCGCTGTTTCTTCTGCTTCTACAGGTGCTATTGCCTTTTCTTCCGCTTCGGCTTGCTCGGCTGCATCTGCTTCGTTCAATTTTTTTACCATCTCATCAAAATCATCAGAAGAAATTTCCTTCTCTTCTAAAGTTACCGCACCACGGACTGCTTCTAGTACACGGCTCGTCATCAGTTGGTCGTACTGACGATTCACTTGCTGCTCATCTTGAAGCATTTTGTAAGCCGTGTCTTCTAGGATATGGTCTGGCAAGCCAGCACCATACATGGAGCGGAACTGATTCTTCAAGTTCTCGACCAAGTCTGTATAATCCACTTTTACTTCGTACTGCTCGGCTAGTTTTTGGCGCACCATCGTCCAGCGCATACTTTTAGAAAACTCCTCGAAGTGCTTCTCTACATAGGCATCATCGTAATTACCACTTTCTTGCCACCAACGCTTCAAGAACGCACTTGGCAGTTCTGGCTGATTGAGTTCAATCAATTGTTCCTGTACTTCACGTGTTAGTACATTGGTCGCTTGGTTATCATAGTAACCCTCTAGGCTTTCTTTTAATTTTGCTTTTGCTTCTTCTTCACTATTGACCTCGCCTTCCCCAAATACTTTATCGAAGAATGCTTGGTTGACTTCTGCTTCTTGGACACGGGTCACTTCCACAATTGTACCTTCAAATGAATTTCCGACTTCTTCGGAGTCGTCTTCAATGCCCAATACATATTTTCTAACGTGCTCTTCTGATTTGCCTTCTTCCATAGTGAATGGATTGAAGCGTATCGTGTCTCCTGTTTTCTTACCTAATAACTCTTTCTTTACGGCTTCGTCCGTAATCATATTCACTAGGTAGCTGAAAGTGGATTGGTGGCCACCTACCTTTGGGGCGTCGCCTTCTAGTTCGATAGCATCCAATTTGACCATATCCCCTTCAACGATGGCCTCCTCGGTTGGCTGTTGTTCTCCTACACGTTTGCGCATGTTCTCGAAATCCTTTTCAATCGCTTCATCCGAGATGATCACTTTATATTTGGTCAAAGTGGTACTCTCGTCAGCTCCTTTTACCTCAAACGCCGGCTTGATACCAATATCGAAGATGAACTCGTAGTCTTGTGGGTTTTTGATGTCAAAATCAACATCGACTTGTTTTTCATTAGCAATAGGATTGCCAATGATGTCGATTTTGTTTTCCTCTAGAAAGTTGCTTAAGCTTTTTTGTAAAGTATCGTTGACTTCTTGCGCCAGAAAAGCCTTGCCATATACTTTCTTCACATAAGACATCGGGGTTTTCCCTTTACGGAACCCTTTGATGTGTGTTTCCGCACGTTGTTTGTTCAGCTTACTTTCCAAGGTTGGCTGATAATCGTCTTTAGATATGCGTACCGTCACTACCGCATTCAATTGATCAATATCTTGTTTGACAACTTCAGGCATAATTCTGTAGATTAAAGATTATAGTGAAAAGGGAAAAGACGATTAATTATACTCTATTATCTTTCCCTATTGTATAAAAAAAGAAAGGGGAATAGTTTCCTAAACCCCTTGTCAAATTTTGTTGTGTGCGGGTGGAGGGACTCGAACCCCCACGCCGTGAAGCACTAGATCCTAAGTCTAGCGTGTCTACCAATTTCACCACACCCGCATCTGATTTTCAATAAAATTGAACCCTTTCTGAAAAGGTTCGGCAAAGATATATCTTTTGATTTAATTTCAAATAGTTGGACTGGATTTTATTCTAACTTTTTTCAGAAAAAAATAACACAGAACAAGCAAAAAAGACATAGAATTTAATGATGATTTTGACTGTTGATTGGTATTAGTTGTCATTTGGCGCTTTCCCTTGTGTTTGGTTGGATATTTTCGGTTTTTAACATAAAACGATGTAGTTGGTAGAATCGTTCCTGACAAATAAAGCGAGACAAGGACAGTTTTTACCAAAAGGTAGTTTATTTCGTTTAAAAAATATTAATTTAGATAAAGAGAATCATAAACAACTCAATCTTTCTTTTCAAAGGAGGTTTTACAGATGGAAGCGACTTTATTACATACTGAAGACGAAAGAAAACTGATACAACGGGCGTATCGGAAATTACTGCGTTCGATTAAGACGGAAATAAAACCTGAAGACAAAAGGAATCTAAGAGCGGCTTATGAATTGGCCGTGCAAGCGCATAGCAAGCAGCGGCGTAAGTCGGGAGAGCCCTATATATTGCATCCGATTGAAGTGGGACGAATATGTGCCGAAGAAATTGGTCTAGGGCCAACTTCTGTTGTTTGTGCCTTATTGCACGATGTGGTAGAAGATACAGAGTTTACCTTAAAGGATATCAGCAACCTCTTTGGTGATAAAGTGGCAATGATTGTGGATGGTTTGACAAAGTTGCAAGACCTTTATGACGTACGCAGTCCTCAAGCAGAAAATTTCAAAAAAATACTAACCACTTTAGCGAAAGACGTACGGGTTGTCTTGATTAAAATGGCGGATAGGCTCCACAATATGCGGACGCTCGGTGCGATGCCCAAGCATAAGCAGTTGAAGATAGCTTCAGAGACCATATATATATATGCCCCTTTGGCGCACCGCTTAGGCTTGTACAATTTGAAAACTGAGTTTCAAGATTTGTGCATGAAAATCACAAATCCGGACGCTTATAAAGAAATAGCCAGTAAACTTCAAGAGACAAAGCTAGAACGGAATCGCTACATCAATGAGTTTATAAAACCTTTAACAGGGGAACTGGATGAAATTGGGGTGCCTTACCGCATTACTGGACGACCTAAATCTATTTCTTCTATTTGGAATAAGATAAAAACAAAGGGCGTCCCTTTTGAGGAGATATATGACTTGTTTGCGGTGCGCATCATTGTAGATGTCCCTTTGAAACGGGAAAAACGAGTGTGTTGGGAAGTGTACTCCATCGTGACAGACGTACATACTCCAATCCCAGAACGTTTGAAAGATTGGGTGACGACGCCCAAAGCCAACGGTTATGAGTCGCTTCATACAACAGTGGTCGGTCCTGGAGGGCGCTATGTAGAAGTGCAAGTTCGCTCGGAGCGTATGGATGAAATTGCCGAGCGAGGATTTGCGGCGCACTGGAAATACAAGGGCGTCGACTCTAGAAAGATGGATGTCTTCTCTACTTGGTTGGATGGTGTGCGAGAGGTACTCGAGAATCCAAGCAATGATGCCGTAGAATTTATTAGTGATTTCAAATCCAATCTCTTCTCTGAAGAGGTCTATGTGTACACGCCTAAAGGCGATATGAAAATGCTCCCTAAAGGAGCGACGGCACTGGATTTTGCTTTTAGCATCCATACGATGCTAGGCTACCGATGTACGGCGGTCAAGGTCAACAATAAATTAGAACCTTTAGGGTATCAATTACAAAATGGCGACCAAGTAGCCGTCATCACAAGCAAAAATCAAAAGCCTAGTGAAAACTGGCTCAATTACGTCGTAACAGGGAAGGCAAAATCCAAGATTCGCTCGGTGATGCGAGAGGAGCAGCGCAAGCGAGGCGAGTTTGGAAAGGAAACCTTGATGCGGAAGCTGAAAAATATCAAGGCAGACTTTGAAACCAATGCGGATGAAGTGGCAAAATACTATGGCTTTGATGCACGCCCCCCTTTGTATATAGCAATAGCCGAAGAGAATCTGGACTTGAGCGACTTGAAGAAACTCAAAGTCGAGGCGGGGAAGATAATCTTCAAAAAGAAAGCACCGCAGGTTGACCATATACCACCGCCTTCTATTTTATCAAAATCCAAGAAGAAATACACAGGGACACCAAGATTGCTTATCAATGATGAAGAGGCGAATCATTTTGAATATAGCTTGGCGAGTTGCTGCAATCCTGTAATGGGAGATGCAGTGTTTGCCTATATCACAGTAAGCGATGGCATTAAAATCCATCGGACGAGCTGCCCCAATGCGACCAACCTAATGGCTCACTATGGTTATCGCATTATGAAAGCAGACTGGACTTCTTCTGAAAATGCCAGTTTTGTAACCGAATTAGTCATCAAAGGCGTAGATGGAAAAGGAGTAGCACAATCGGTTACTGGGGCGATAACCAATCAACTTGGCTTAGAAATGCGGTCGATTTCTATGGATGGAGACCAAGGCTACTTCGAGGGACGCATCAGTGTTGTCGTACAGAATACCGACCAACTAAACTACGCTATTAAGTATTTAAAAGGTATGGTAGGTGTTTCCTCAGTAGAAAGAGTGGATTAGACTTGCCAGATTCCAAGAAAATATACCAAAGCATTATTATTGGCACAGGTTTCTCTGGCTTGTGCATGGGAATACAACTGAAAGCTAAGGGCATCCACGATTTCTTGATTTTGGAAAAAGCAGATGACTTAGGAGGCACTTGGCGTGAAAACACCTATCCAGGGGCGGAGTGCGATATCCCTTCTGCCTTGTATAGTTACTCCTTTGAACCATATCCTTATTGGGAATACAAATGGTCGCACCAGCCTCAGATATTGGAGTACATCAAGCATTGTGCTTTGAAGTATGAGCTTTATCCCCATATCCGGTTTAAGCACACTTTTATAGGAGCGAGCTGGAACAATAATCATTGGGAAGTTTACCTAGAAGATGGGCAAACTTATCATACCAGGACATTGATAACAGCGATAGGGCAGTTGCATTATCCTTCTATTCCAAACTTTAGAGGAAAGGACACTTTGACGATTCCCCATTTTCATTCGGCACAATGGAATCATGACCTTGATCTGAAAGGGAAAAGCGTTGGGGTGATTGGTAATGCAGCGAGTGCAATTCAATTTGTTCCGCAAATTGCGAAGGAAGCCGCTAAAGTGACGGTTTTTCAACGCTCTGCCAATTGGATGTTGCCTAAGCAAGACCGATTGTATCGCAACTGGGAAAAGAGTCTTGTACGCCGTTTTCCTTTTTTGTTGAAATTGTATCGCCTGAAGTTGTGGTTGCTAGGCGGAGCTTTATTTTTGATGCTAGGAAAATCAAAGAACCTGCTCCGTACTTTCTACCAGTGGCGTTCGAGGGTTTTTATAAAAAAATATATCAAGGATGAAAACTTGCGTCAAAAATTGATTCCCACATATCCGCTTGGCGC
>JAHDBO010000076.1 GCA_020630355.1 Saprospiraceae bacterium | reverse complement strand
CTTATCATACCACAAAAGCCTATTGGTGTATCAAAGAAACGGTTGCTTCCGCTGGATTTAAAAATGTTTATCCTTATCATGCTTATGTACCTTCCTTTGGTGAGTGGGGTTTTATAATGGCTTCTGATTTGAATCTGGAGTTAGAGGAAATTGATTTGAAGGTAGAAACCAAGTTTCTAGAAAAAGAGAGTATCCATAAGCTGTTTACTTTCGATAAAGATGTAAGGATAGATTCTATTGAACATAGCACACTCGACTTCCCATTATTGCTGGAGTATTATCTGGA
Source organism: Saprospiraceae bacterium (assembly GCA_020630355.1). GTDB lineage: Bacteria > Bacteroidota > Bacteroidia > Chitinophagales > Saprospiraceae > JAHDBJ01. Next base: position 8,300 of record JAHDBO010000076.1, on the reverse strand, counting down.
AGGGTGGCGCACCTGGAGTAGGGAGAAGGTTGTGAATTAGCCTTCTTCTACTAGTAAACCCAATTTATGAAGGGCTTTTTCAGAGGCAGTTTGTTCGGCTGATTTCTTATTGAAATCATCTGCAGTGCCCATTTTTTTCTCATCGATGAGTACCGCTACCTTGAAGCGGTCTCGCTTTTCAAATTTATATTTGACCAACACTTCGTAGGAAATCGTTTTGTTGTTTTTTTGACACCATTCTAGGAGTTGGCTTTTGTAGTTGTCGTCATAAGTTTCTAGTTCTTGAATATCTAGATAGTTGCGGAGCATTTTGCGTACAATAAATCGACGGGTTTTTTCATAACCTCGTTCTAAGTATATCGCTCCTACCAAAGCTTCTAAAGCGTTTCCTAGCATCGAACGACTTAGACGGTTGTTGTTGTATTCTGATAGAAAAACATCCAAGCCCATTTTATCTGCCACTAAGTTCAAAGACTTCCGCTTAACGATTTTTGAGCGCATCTTGGTCATGAAGCCCTCATCGCTATTAGGATATTTTTTAAAAAGGTATTCTGCTACTATTGTTCCCAAGATGGCGTCTCCTAGATACTCTAAACGTTCATTGTTCTGAGTGGCCCTGATTTTTTCGTTGGCGGTGGATTTGTGCAGGAAAGCCAATTTAAAAAGGTGCAAATTACAAGGCACGAACCCAAGCAAAGAGCGCATTCTTCTCGCAAAGCCCTTGTCTTTTGAGAGAAAATAGTTGTAAAACCTTTTTATGAACCTATAGAGGAGCAAGCGATAGAAGGTAGTTTAGAGAGACCGATAAAATGGCATCGAGTCGAGCTATTTTATCGGCTTTTATTATTTATTAAATTTTTGATTAAGGGATTTAGAAATTAATAGGTTACGCAAAACAAGGTAGGTGCGTAGTTTATTTTTTGCTAAGTCCCTAAAGTCTTATGTCTTTCAAAAAAGGCTAAAGACTAACTTACTAAAGTCATGGATTTTATCCAAGCCTATTAACCTTGAAATTTTTTGAATACCACTGATGTGTTATGTCCTCCAAATCCAAAGGTATTGCTCAATGCATAGTTTAACTCCCTTTCTTGGGCAGCATTGAAGGTGAAATTCAATTTTGGGTCAATTTCGGGGTCGGCAGTAGCATGGTTAATAGTCGGCGGTACGATATTGTTTTTTACAGAAAGCACCGCAGCAACCGCTTCAACTGCACCAGCAGCACCAAGGAGGTGACCAGTCATTGATTTGGTAGAACTAATATTCAAATTATATGCGGCATCTCCAAATACTTTTTGAATTGCTTTCGCTTCTGCTACGTCTCCTAGCGGTGTGGATGTGCCGTGTACGTTGATGTATCCGACCTCGTCTTTATTTATTTTGGCATCCTCCAAGGCTAATCTCATTACATTGGAAGCACCAATTCCTTCTGGATGGGGTGCAGTGATATGATACGCATCCGCAGTCATGGCTCCACCCACAATTTCTGCATATATTTTGGCTCCTCTGGCTATGGCGTGTTCATAAGATTCTAATATCAAACTAGCAGAGCCTTCTCCTAGTACGAAGCCGTCACGGTCTTTATCAAATGGTCGAGAAGCGCCTTGAGGGTCATCGTTTCGAGTAGAAAGTGCCTTCAATGAGTTGAATCCGCCCATGCCAGAATAAGTCACCGTAGATTCAGAACCACCTGCTATGAAAATATCAGCCTTACCTAGACGGATGTAGTCCATGGCATTGATGATGGCATGGGAAGAAGAGGCACAAGCAGATACAGTGGCATAATTGATTCCTCGGAAGCCATACTTAATGGAAATCTGCCCAGGTGCAATGTCTGGAATCATCTTAGGGATGAAAAGCGGGTTGAAACGAGGGATGCCGTTGCCTTTCAGGAAGCCTTCTATTTCGATTTCCATGGTGCGCAAACCACCTACTCCTGCACCCCATATCACACCCGCACGGTCTAGGTCGATTTTTTCTAAATCTAGACCAGAATCCTCAATGGCTTCATGAGCCGAAACCATTGCGAATTGGGTGAAACGATCCATACGACGCGCTTCCCTTCTATCTATATGGTCTTGTGCATTGAAGTCTTTGACTTCACAGGCAAACTTTGTTTTAAACTCCGTAGTGTCGAATAAGGTGATTGGTGCAGCACCGCTTTTTCCAGCTTTTAGCGCTTCCCAATACTCTTTGGCGGTGTTGCCGATAGGCGTTAGAGCGCCGATTCCAGTAACAACAACTCTTTTCATAATTGAGCATTTGTTTTTTGATGCTAGAAACTTTGTAAGTTATCTAGCAATAAAGTAGGAATTGATTGTGGTTGTTTTAGAAACCGTCAAAAAACAGAAGGCGTCCTTCGGGATTTTTTGACAAGTAGCTAGGGCAAATATACGCAATCATTACAGACATCAAAGCATGAGGACAGTCCTTAAAAAACAAGTTAGAAAGCCAATCACTCGACTTTCTAACTCTACTGTTCAGCAATGTTTAGTTGAACTAAACCGTGTGGACTTACGATGCAGCACCTTCTACATAAGTTACTGCTTGTCCAACAGTCTGAATGTTTTCTGCTTGCTCATCTGGAATTGAGATATCGAATTCTTTTTCAAATTCCATAATCAATTCAACAGTGTCCAAAGAATCTGCTCCTAAATCATTTGTGAAGCTTGCTTCTGGAGTTACTTCGGACTCATCAACACCAAGTTTATCAACGATAATTTTGGTTACTCTTTCTGAAATACTAGACATAATTTTAACGCTTTTGTCGTTTACAAAATGCAGGCACAAAGAAACACATTACGCAATGGATATACAATTTTTTTAAAGATTTTTATTTCTTCTTATTGAAAATGAACCTTTTGCGGCGAATTTACGCTGTCACGTGCGGCGAATTTGCTGTGTTGGCTTTCGTTTGTGCTTATTAGTTGAGAAATATTTTGTCAATACTATAATGTTGAGAAAGTGCTGAAAGTTGACTTTGGTCAAAAATTATTGCCTGATGCAAAGGTATTTTTCCTGTCAATCCATCTTCCCCTCGTGAAATCAGGGAATGTCATCGGTTGGCTTCCTAAGGCGATGGACTGCTCTGATAGAGGCGTAATAGATAACCAAGTGGCAGCGTCGTACACGTCAAAGGGCGGTGCTATATTCTGTTTGACATGTTCTATAAAAGCATGCAATAAAAAGAAATCCATGCCACCGTGACCTGCTCCTACGGCGCGCTGCTCATAGCGTTTCCAGAGCGGATGGTCGTATTTTTCTAGATAAGGTTTGGCGTCTTCCCAGCGGTGGCTAGGACTTTTGCCTTCGATGTAGATGGATTTATTCACGGCCATCCAGAGTCCCTTGGTGCCTTGTACTCGAAACCCTAGAGAATAAGGTCGAGGAAGGTTGGTGTCGTGCGAAACAATGATTTTTTCGCCATTTGCGGTTTTGATGGTAGTAGTCACGACGTCGCCCAGTTTGAATTTGATTTTGGCATTGGGATGATTAGGGCCGCCTTTTTCGTGATGGACAATATAATCATGTAAACCTCTTGCATTAGAGCTCATAGAAGTAAGATAAAGCATACGGTTGCCTCGGTTGATATTGAGCATTTGTGATATAGGGCCTGCACCATGGGTCGGATAAATATCTCCATCTCGATGGATGGAGTGTTGTGTTCTCCACCTTGATTCGCTGTATCCTTTTTGACCAAATTCAACGCCTCCGCCATAAGGCTGCTTCCCATCATTGAACTTGACATGACGTAAATCATGTTGATAACCACATTCCGTGTGGACAATTTCACCGAATAAATTTTCCCGAACCATGTTCAGCACTGCCATAATATCTCTACGATAGCAGACATTCTCTAAGAAAAATAAATGCGTACCAGTAGCCTCATGCGTGTTGACCAATTGCCAACATTCATCCAAAGAAAAGCCACCAGAAACTTCTAGGCCGACATATTTGCGGGCTTCCATAGCCTTGATTGCCATTTCTGAATGCCATCGCCAAGGTGTAGATATAATAACGGCATCAATGTTTTTATCTTCTAGCATTTGGAGATATGCCCGTTCTTCTAAACCATAAATAGTTGGTTTTCGCCCACCCTTTTTTGCGATAAGCTGCAATGTTCTATCGAGCATTCCTTGATCGATATCACAAATAGCTGCTACTTCGCAATCATTCCTGTTTAGCGAAAGTGAAATGTGGCTCTGCCCTCTAAGCCCTACACCGATAAAACCAAGCCTAATTTTTGATTTTGGAGCTTGTGGTAAAATCGTGGGGCTAGCTTTAGAAATAGGGTTTATTCCCAGGCTAGCGCCTGTCAAAGCAGCAGCTTTGATAAAGTTTCGTCGGTTTAGTGCGTTTTTCATAAGTGGCGCGAATGTTTTAAAATGAATATATTTGTGGCAAATTATAGAGGAATAATATTTTTATTAAAATAGTAAAAAATGGGTAAACCAGCACTTTTGGTACTAGCGGCAGGCATGGGAAGCCGTTATGGAGGTTTGAAACAATTGGATGAAATAGGTCCAAATGGAGAAACGATTATAGAATATTCTGTTTTTGATGCAATAAGAGCAGGGTTTGAGAAGGTTGTTTTTGTGATTAGAAAAGAGTTTGAGGATGCTTTTGTAGAAAAAATCACAAGTAAGTTCAAAGATAAAATCGAAGTACATTTTGCTTATCAGGCGGTCAACTCTCCGATTGATGGTGTAGAATTGAAAACGGATAGAGTGAAACCTTGGGGGACAGCTCATGCTGTTTTGGTGGCGGATGAAGTGGTGGATGCACCTTTTGCAGTCATCAATGCGGATGATTACTACGGCGTAGAGGCATATCAAGCAATGCACGATTTTTTGAGTAACGATGCTCGTCCTGATTTATATTGCTTGATTGGTTATATCATGAAAAATACGCTTTCTGATAATGGACATGTCAATAGAGGCGTTTGTAAAGTGGACGATGGTGGCTTCTTGTCGGGGATGAATGAGCGTTTGAAAATTCAGAGAGATGAAGATGGCGTGGTACGTTATCAGGACGGAGAAACTCGTGTAGCACTATCCGATGAGGACATTGTGTCTATGAATATGTTTGGCTTCCATCATGATATTTTCAAGACGATTAAGAAGGGTTTTTTGGAATTTGCGAAAGCGAATACAGAAGACCCGAAGGCGGAATATTTTATTCCATTGGTCGTCAATCAGATGATTAATGACGGCTCGATGCGGATGCAGGTCATTCCGTCTGGTGATAAATGGTACGGGGTGACCTATCGAGAGGATAAGGAGGAAGTAACGGCTGCCTTGGCTAATTTGACGAAAGAGGGAGCGTATCCTGATGCGTTGTGGGGATGATTTTAGAACAATATTAGATGAAAAAATGGCTGCAGTCGAATTTGATTGCAGCCATTTTTTATGAAATTTATTCTTCTGTTACTTCTTCCTCTTCGACAGGCATATTGAAAAGATCACGCTCTTCAATGAATTTGAACCATTTGATGACCTTTTTCATGTCGCTCAAATAGACTTTGTCCTTGTCGTAATTGGGGAGGATGTCCGTGAAGTATTCTGTGATGACAGCTCCACCAGCGTTGGTTTTTACAGGAGGATTATCCTCTTTTTGGTCAATCATAGATTGAAAAACCTTAGTCAAAGCAATAGAATCGCCATCATCGGTATAGATAGAGATAGTACCTAGTGGCGTAAATTGATGCTTGCGTGCAGATACAAATTTTTTCTTGCCTGAATCGAAATCTGCCACAATAAGACCATTGTTCTTGTTCGTGACTATTTTGAACAGCCCAGGCATTCCAGAAACCGCAATAATTTTATCCAAATTCATCTTGTGATATTCAATTTTATAAATCGGATGGCAAATATAAGAGACTTTTGGAAAACGTTTAATATTCAAATTCTAGTCTTTCACTTGGAAAGTTAAAGAGACATTTCTCTTTGATGAGTTTGGCGACTTGTGATGGCACCATATTTTCCCAATCTTCTTTATCGGATTGTAGTAGCTCTAGGACATATTTGGAATAGATATGAAGGTGTTCCTTTTTGAAATCTTTTACATCAACGATATGTTCACTATCCAGAAGGTGCTTGAATAAAAATTTGATGTCTTCAGGGATAGGGATGTTTGATGTGGACATCAATTCGGCACTGCCTTCTTGAAAGGCAGGGTATATGTAGAACTTGACATTTTGTGTGAATAATTCCCCGAATGCTGCCAGTAGATTGCCATTGAGATGCTGGGAATATTTTTCATTGATTATTTTCAGAAGCTCTTGTACTCCGATGACCATCCCTAGTTTCTGGATACGATAATCGGATAGATAATTGATGAGTTTGTGGTGCTTTTCACAATTGGTAATCATTACAGTCTGTCCTAGCTCACAAAGTACCGCAGTACGGTCTAAGTAATCTTGTTCGTCCAAGTCGGCACTCTGGACTAGATTTTCTAATGTGATTTCTGTGAGCAGGGATGTCCTTTTTGGGTCGATGTTAGGTTCGTTGCGGAATTGCTCATAACCCGCTTGTATCATATCCATATTTACCAATGTGGCAGGACGATAGGAACCTCGTACCACAAGTATGTTTTTTTTATATAAAAACTCAGATGCGTGAACGGGGCGACCCTCTTCGTTGAGCATGGATACATCGCACATCTTGTTTTTGACCAGCCAAAGCGGGATGATTTTATTGTCTAATTTGTTAAAGTTGGGCCCTATGAGTCGCAGCATGTCGATGCTGATACGACCCTGCAATGAGTCCATCAACGAAACAATGAGCGTCTCTGGGTCGTCATTGTAGCGATAGCAAGCGTATACCATATTGACACCCAATATTCCGATGGCTTGTTGTTGTAGGCCATTGTCATTGTCAAGCATTTTTACATGTAACACTAGCTCATTAAAAGCGCCATTGGGCTGAAGTTGGAAGCGAAGCCCAAGCCAACCATCTCCTTTGATAGTGCGGCTGTAATTGATAGCGGCCACCGTATCCGCAAATACGAAAAAATTAGTGTCTGGTCTTTCGTTGCGCAGCCGATTGACCATCAGCTCGTATTCGTGGTCTAGCATCTTATACACCCTCGACTCACAGACATAACGACCAGTGGCTTCTATTCCGTAAATTTTATCAGAATAAACCTTATCGTAAGCAGACATCGTTTTGGCAATTGTCCCTGCAGCCGCACCGACCTGAAAGAAATACCGAGCGACTTCTTGACCTGCTCCTATCTCAGCAAAGGTGCCGTAGATTTTATCATCCAAATTTATTTCGAGTGCCTTTTGTTCGGTCTCCAAAGACTGCCTTGCCATATTATCTAACTATTTCCAACAAAAATATAAAATAAGTACAGGTCAAAAAATCCAAAAGAGATGTGGATCGCAGAAGTTTTAGTTTTTTGACAATGCTGAGCCATCACTATATAAAGACGATTGGTGTCATTATAACGTATTGAAATATGCGTTTGTAGATTTTACTTACCTTTGAGCGGTGCATATCAATTCAAAAAAACATGTTAAAGTCGATTATGAAGCGTTGGAAATTTTTCAAAGAAGGGATTAAAAACCTAAAACAGGTTGGTACGGTTACTCGTAGTTCCAAGTTTGTTTGTAAGGAAATGTTGAGCCATATTGATTTCTCAAAGGCGAAAGTGATTATTGAACTAGGGGCAGGAGACGGTGTCATTACGAAGCATATTTTGAAGCAAATGCGACCTGATGCCAAACTGATTACCTTTGAAATATTGGATAAGTTTATTCCTGACTTGGAGAGTATACAAGACGAGCGGCTGATTGTTGCGCATGATTCTGCTGAAAGAATGGGGTATTATTTAGAACAAATTGGTGCAGATAAGACCGATGCGATTGTTTCTGCGTTACCTTTTGTGCTCCTTCCTGATGCACTTCGAGAGGATATACTTCAAAAATCAAGCGAGTATCTAGTGGAGGGAGGGCCTTTTGTCCAATTGCATTATTCTTTATCTAAAAAGAAATACTACAAAGAAGCCTTTGGTAATGTCGATGTCAACTTTGTTCCTTTGAATATTCCTCCAGCCTTTGTTTTGGTTAGTGAAAAACGGGCCTAAATTTCAAATAACTCACTTTTAAACGTCACAATATTGGTTTTTTTGAAAAAAAATTAGAGTTGCGCTTGACTGACAATAAAATAAAATGTATATTTGTGACATAATAAAGTTAACCTGCTTTATTTCTATTCCAAACACTCTACCACAAGTTTTTCCGTAATAGGAATCCATAAACACTGGGTCTCCTTCGCAACAAATATTTATAAAAACTGCCG
>JAHDBO010000075.1 GCA_020630355.1 Saprospiraceae bacterium | reverse complement strand
AACATCCAAAGTTTATCTCCTACCTAGAAAACAAGAGTACACTCAAATATTACAGCGCTGCCAATATTGGTTCTAGACCTGGCAAACGAGGCAATAAAAAGGAACTAACCCTAAGTGATTTGAGAGCGATTTCTTTTGTTGGGGCTTGGAGTCAACTCAAACAAAACGTGCCAGGCTATTTTGGAATTGGAACGGCTATCCAAAAACTAAAAAGCGAAGGGCGTCTTGACGAAGTCAAAGAATTATTCGATCATGAACCTTTCTTCAAAGCCTTGGCAAACAATAGTATGATGTCCTTATCTAAGTGCTATTTCCCCTTGACAGCGTATATGAAAGAAGACAAGGAATACGAAGCTTTTTGGAATATTTTGCATGATGAATATCTACTAGCCCAGGAATTGCTCTTAGAGGTTTCAGGTTATGAAGTTTTAATGCAGGAAGAACCTATTTCAAAGCGTTCTATCAAAATCAGGGAAAAAATCGTTCTACCTTTATTGACCATTCAACAGTACGCCTTACAAAAAATCGGTACGGATGACCAATTGAAAAACACCTATAAAAAAATGGTCACCCGCTCCTTGTATGGCAATATTAATGCTAGTCGAAATTCGGCCTAGTAACATTTTTTGAACAGGGAATTGATGCAATTCATCATTTGGTCGATGCAATTCCCTGTTCAAATATCAATATTCTTTTCGCTCTTTCGTTTCTTTGTGCAAACGCTAAACGCTGATGGGCATTATTCAACGACAAGGAATAAAACAGAGCATTGTCACTTATGTCAGTACATTTATAGGGGCTATAAATGTACTCTTTATCAGTACTGCCATTCTCAGTAAAGAAGAACTTGGGTTTTATAACTTTTTCATTGCAACAGGGGCTATGATTTTGCCCTTTGCCATGTTTGGGGTCAATAGCCTTGTTATTCGCTTTTATCCAGAATTCAAAGATAATACCAATGGTGACAATGGTTTCCTTAGCTTATTACTGTTATTGGTGTCCTTGGGATTATTGAGCACATCCACTGTTATCTATATTTTCCAAAAACCAATACAAGCCTTCTACGCAGATAAAATGCAGGGCTTCGAATCATTGTTTCTGCTATTTATCCCTTTAATTCTCTTTCAAGGATACAATGCCGTTTTTTCAAATATGGCCACCAACCACCATCGAATAGTCGTCCCCACTATTTTTAATAATCTATTTTTAAAAATTGCCTTACCGCTTTTTTGTATTTTATACTATTATCAGTGTATCAATTTTGAAGGGCTTTTGATTGGAATCATTTCAGTAATAGGCTGCAATACGATTGGATATATTTTGTACCTTAAAAAACTAGGCGCTCTAAAATTGCAGCCCATTAACTGGTCTTTTCTCACAAAAAAGAGAAAAAAAGATCTTCGGAGCTATATGCTTTTTGGAATACTGGTCGGGCTAGGAAGCAGGCTGGCCTTTTTTATAGACATCTTTATGGTGGGTTCGCTGACGACAGTGGCCTTAGCAGCTTCTTATTCTATTGCTTTATTCATAGCGGACGTTATCAATATCCCAAAAAATGCGCTTGGAAACATAAGCTCACCGATCCTAGCAAAAGCTTGGAAAGAGAATGATTTATCAGAAATTAAAATGGTTTATCAAAAATCAAGCTTAAATCTCTTTATTTATGCTAGCCTCATTTTTGTTTTGATTTGGTCTTCCATTGAGGACTTATTTAAGATCATACCTAATGGTGACCTTTACATAGAAGGCATCTATATTGTCTTGCTAATAGGCTTTGCAAGAGTGATAGATTCTGCAACAAGTGTCAACGATCAAATTATCAACCTCTCCAAATATTACAAATTTGGTTTCGTGAGTGTCCTTTTGCTTGCTGTAGTGAATATACTCAATAATTTATGGCTCATACCAACATTTTATATCAATGGCGCAGCCATTGCTACCTTAATTTCAATCTTTCTCTTCAACCTAGTTAAATTGATTTTTATCTGGATAAAGATGGGAATTCAACCTTTCCAATGGAACCATCTCAAAACATTGATGACTGCCATTCTGTGCTATTTAATCGGACAGTATGTCCCTTTTGATTTTCATCCATTTTTAAATATTGTACTCAGGTCTTCCTTCATTGGGATACTTTACATTGCCGTCCTATTACAGTTCAATTTATCACCTGAAATCAGCAGATTATTTGTTGTTCTCATTCAAAAATTCAAAAAATAGGAATGGTCAGCACTCTTGTTTTAATACAACATTGTCATTATTAAAATGATAGCTAATATAATGATTATACTGAACCGTCTGGGGCTTCTCAAAAACCCATTTTTCAGTTTTTCCATTCTAGACATCTCAGAAGGAGTCTTGGTGTACATCGTAGTTTTCATAACAGGGAGTATTGTTAGATTCTACCACAAATAAACATGTAGACCCAATTTTATTCAAATAACATTCCCGAACAAATGTGACATCCATGTTTAGCGAAACATTATTTTAACAACAATAATTTGCTATTCGAAGGGAGCTCTTTTTGTTTATAAAAAAAACAGTAAACTCAAAGTCCTTACTTTAAGCAATCATGGTAAGCAAAAAAATGTATCTTTGCAGGCGATTTAATCGAATAAACCACTCCATTTTTCAACTTATAATTTTCATTAACAGCCTAATTTTATGTGCGTCTTTCTTTTCAAAAACAAGCATAAATCAAAAAACTAAGGCCAAGAGTGTTATGATTAAGCAACAAACAATAGTCAAATCGAACAGCGTACAAGGAATCGGACTACATTCTGGTAGATCGGTTACGATGACTTTTCACCCTGCCGATGAGAACCATGGAATCAAATTCCAAAGAGTTGATTTGGAAGGCATGCCCATCATAGCTGCTGATGCGATGAAAGTGGTATCCACCAATAGAGGTACTACGATCAAGCAGGGCAATGCTCAAATTAGTACAGTAGAACATGTCATGGCAGCGTTCATCGGTATGGGCATTGATAATGTATTGGTAGCAATAAATGGCCCCGAAGTGCCTATCATGGATGGTTCTGCCATTCCCTTCGTCAACGCTATAAAAGAAGTGGGGATACAGCCCCAAAATGCCGAGCGCAGTTATTTTGAAATAGAAGAACCTATTTCATTCAAAGACGAAGTAACGGGTACAGAACTATTGGCTTTACCGGCCGAGCATTTTGAAGTCACTACAATGATAGATTTCAATTCCCCTGTTTTGGGTCAGCAATATGCTGCATTAGACAAAATAGAAGACTTTGAAAAAGAAATCGCCCCTTGTAGGACCTTTGTATTTTTGCACGAAGTCGACCAATTACTTAGCCAAGGGCTTATCAAAGGAGGAGACCTAGACAATGCCGTCGTAATTGTGGACAGGGTCATGAACCAAGACGAGTTGGATGCGTTGGCCAAAAAACTAGACCGTCCAAGTGTTAAGGTAGAACAAGAGGGCATCCTGAATACCACGGATTTAAGGTTCAAAAACGAACCTGCACGGCATAAATTACTCGATGTAGTAGGCGATTTGGGCTTACTAGGCGTTCCTATCAAGGGGAAAATCGTTGCCACCAAACCAGGTCATGCTGCAAACACGCAATTTGCTCAACTGTTAAAACAGAAATACAGAGCGCAAAAAAAATTGAAAGGTGTCCCTAAATATGACCCCTACGCAGAACCTTTTTACGATATTATCGAAATACAAAAAAGACTGCCACACCGCTATCCTTTTTTGTTGATTGACAAAATAATGGAACTTACCCCTACCTCTGTGCTAGGCGTAAAAAACACAACTTTCAACGAAGACTTCTTTCAAGGACATTTCCCAGGCAACCCTGTCATGCCTGGGGTGTTACAAATAGAAGCAATGGCTCAAACGGGTGGCATTTTAGCATTGTCGACCGTAAAAGACCCACATAATTGGGATACTTATTTCTTAAAAATCAATAACGCTAAGTTTAAGCAAAAGGTATTACCTGGCGATATTGTATTATTCAAACTAGAAATGCTATCTCCAATTAGAAGAGGCATCTGCCAAATGCAGGGTACTGCCTATGTCGGTAATAAAATCGTTTCCGAAGCTGAATTGACCGCTCAAATCGTGCGTTCAAGAGATGACGAAGCACCTAAATTAAATTAATAATACCTAGCACAGCTAGGACATGCTACTTTACAATGGTTGATAATCATACTTTATCTTTTGTCCATCCGAACGCCCAAATTGGTGCTAATGTGACCATCGAACCATTTGTGACCATCAAGGAAGACGTTGTTATCGGGGAGGGTACTTGGATTGGTTCGAATGTGACTATAATGGACGGGGTTCGCATTGGAAAAAACTGTAAAATATTCCCTGGAGCCATTGTAGGAGCTGTACCACAAGATTTGAAATTTCAAGGAGAAGAATCGACCTTGGAAATTGGAGACAACGTTATTATACGAGAATATTGTACTTTGAATAGAGGTACACTTGCTAATTATAAAACAGAGATTGGAAGCAATTCCCTCTTAATGGCTTATGTACATGTCGCCCATGACTGTGTGATTGGAAAAAACTGCATCCTTGCCAATAATGTCAACCTGGCAGGACATATCGAAGTTGGCGATTTCGCCGTATTGGGCGGCTTAACAGCTGTGCACCAATTTGTAAAAATCGGCCAGCATGCTATGGTTGGCGGTGGCTCTTTAGTGAGGAAAGATATTCCTCCTTTCGTAAAAGCCGCAAGAGAGCCTATTTCCTATGCTGGTGTCAATTCGATTGGACTCCGTAGACGAGGTTTCACGGAAGAACAAGTACACTGCATTCAAGATATTTATAGAGTATTGTTTGTAAAAGGAAATAATACCACTCAAGCGATCAAAGCCATTAAAGACTCTATTGCTGATTGTAAGGAAAAAGAACAAATCCTGACCTTTATTGCTAGCTCTACTAGAGGTTTGATGAAAGGCTTTCGCCAATTAAATGGCAATCGATAAGAATGGAAATCATCCTAAAAAATATCGGCAAACGCTATCGGCGAGAATGGATATTTAAAGGGGTTGATTTAAATATCCGTTCGGGTCAACGATACGCTCTCATAGGCCCGAATGGTTCGGGCAAGTCTACCTTCATAGCAGTCCTTTCGGGTTTTTTGAGTCCGAGCAAAGGAAAAATTGAGTTTTCCCTTTCGGGAAAAAAAATAGATAGTGACACCCTCTACCGTTCCGTCAATATCGCTGCTCCATATATTGACCTTATCGAAGAAATGACACTCACGGAAGCTATTGATTTTCATCAAAAATTCAAAGCACTCCCCCTAGGTTGGTCTACTCGTACATTCATAGAAGAATGTCAACTTCAAAAGTCAAAAAACAAGCAAATCCGCCATTTTTCTTCTGGTATGAAACAACGGGTAAAATTAGCACTAGCCATCTGCTCTGATACCCCCTTATTGCTATTGGACGAGCCCACAACCAATTTGGATGAAGCAGGGGCTGCTTGGTATCAAGCATTGCTTCGTACCCATTTAAATAACCGAACTTTATTTGTCGCTTCTAATGTTGCTTCGGATTATCAAATCTGCGAAGAGACTTTGTCCATTCTTGATTTCAAGCCAAATCTACTAGTAAAGTAATACAACAGCGCATCATCCATTCTTTCTCAAAATACAAACATGAAAAAAGTCCTTTTCTTCCTAGTGTTATTCTGCTTAATCGCTTGCGATACCGGTTCTGATTTCGACCAAAAACTATTGCACAATGAATGGGCTGCCACACAAATCATCACAGATGGTCAATTAGATCCTAGAGACGCTTCGGGAATGCGCTTTGCCTTCGATTCAGATAAAAACTTCGCTTACAAAGCCTTTGAGAGTGCCCAACAAGAAGGTACCTATCAGCTAAAAGGTAATAAGCTCAGCATCAAAACAACGGACAACAAAAACTTTTTTGTCCTTGTCAAAACTTTGAAAGCAGATACCCTCCAATTAGAAATGAATGATGGGAAAGAGCGTTTGATCACCCTTGTGCCAATGACTTTTGACCTCCCCATACCTGCAATAGATACCATCGTTCAGGACACTAGTATCCTAAACAATCAAGACAGCATCAATATTGACTAGCTGAGCAATTCCTTCGACAAACCAAATTGCTCAAAATGGTAACTAATATGTCGGCGGTGAAATTCCTCCCATTTTTCCTTGTCTAAAGGCCCCATGACGGGATGCATCGGCGTAGCGTCGGTATTTTCTCCAAAATACTGTAAAAATTTGTCCCTTGTCATCAATAAAGAGGCTTTCGCTTCTTCCATATTTTCAGTACGAAGCGGTTGTAATTTCCCTGTCTTCGCTGGGTCAAAATTTCGAGGGAAAGGATATTTCTTATCAAAAAAATTGGCATTTGCCTTTGCCTGTTTTTCTGGGGGATACATTGATGGAGCATCTAGTTTTCCATTAGAAATGGCAAACAATAGACTCAAATGCTCCATCAGATGATGAGCCGTCATGATGCCCCATTGCGCAGGAGTATCCTCTTTTATTTTTGCAACTAATTCATCAAATTCGCTTAGTAAAAAACTTTGGTTAGACATCTTTTTCAATTAAAAATGAATAAGGAATAATTCTTAAAACACTCGGCTAAACTATAAACTGTCAAATATCGTTAATAGCAAGGAGGATTTGCCATAACTTATTACCTTTGCGGCAATTGACCTAGGGAATGATAAATATAATCATTTATTCGTTCTTACTATAAATTACTAATTACCAAAGATGGATTACGTAATCATGGGCGCGCAGTTGATGCTCAGCCTTTCTATATTGATAGTTTTGCATGAAATGGGGCATTTCTTTCCTGCCCGTTGGTTCAACACACGCGTAGAAAAATTCTACCTATTCTTTGACCCTTGGTTTGAATTATTCAAAATCAAAAAAGGGGACACAGAATATGGTATCGGTTGGTTGCCCTTGGGAGGATATGTCAAAATATCGGGGATGATTGACGAGAGTATGGATAAAGAGCAAATGGCGCAACCGCCCCAGCCTTGGGAGTTTCGTTCCAAGCCAGCTTGGCAACGTTTGATTATAATGCTTGGAGGGGTTACCGTCAATTTCATCTTGGGTTTTTTCATCTATTCCATGGTGCTCTGGTACTACGGGGAGACTTACCTGCCGAATGACAATGTAAAATATGGAATTGCGGTAGATTCTCTTGGAATGAAACTCGGTCTTCAAGACGGGGATAAAGTGATTTCCATCGACACCCTAAAAATGGAAAAATTCAACGATAGAACGATTGTCCGAGAGATTGTTCTCAACAACGCTAAGCAACTCAACATAGAACGCAACGGGCAAGCAATGAGCCTAGACATTGCGCCGGAAATGACGAGTATCCTCACCTCTAGTAAGAACAAAAATAAAGATCTTTTTGCAGCAAGATTCCCATTCTTTGTCGATTCCATCCCTAAAAAATCGCCTTCCAGAGACGCAGGGCTTCAAAAAGGCGACCAGATTATTGGTATCAATGGTACTTCAACTGAATATTACCATCAGTTCATCAAACAGACTGCACAGCTAAAAGGAAAAGAGACGAACCTACAAATCATAAGAAACGGTACAGATACCCTGACTAAGTCCATAACACTTACTGAAAAAGGTAAAATTGGCGCCTTTAACAAACCAATGTTCGACCTTGCTCGACAAGAGTATGGTTTCTGGGAATCTTTCCCGATAGGTACCAAAAAAGGATGGTCTGTTTTGACCGATCAATTCAAAGCTTATGGACGAATGTTCAAAGGGGAAATAGCCGTCACCGAAAGCCTAGGTGGATTTGGCTCTATCGCATCCCTTTATGGTTATAGTTGGAATTGGGAACGTTTCTGGACGATGACGGGTTTGCTATCCTTGATTTTGGCGTTCATGAACCTATTGCCCATACCGGCACTGGATGGGGGACACGTAATGTTCCTACTTTACGAGGTCATTTCTGGACGCAAACCAAGTGATAGATTCATGGAAATCGCAACGGTAATTGGCTTTATAATTGTCTTGGCACTCGTTTTATTTGCCAATGGTATGGATATAAAACGTGCCATATTCGGGTAAAATATCTATATCAAAATTACTAGCATGAATTATTTCGAGTGGTTTGGAATACCCGTGGCTTTTATTTTGGATGAAAAAGCTTTAAAAAAGAAATACATCCAAAAAAGCCGTGCCTTGCATCCTGATTTCTTCACACAAGAAGACGAAGCTGCTCAAGCTCGTGCGCTAGAGCAATCTACATTCAACAATCAGGCTTATAAGACCTTGAAGAATACAGATAGTCGAATGAAATATATCCTAGACCTCAAGCAGGTACTAGCAGAAGAGGGGCAAAATAAACTCCCTCAAAGTTTTTTGATGGAAATGATGGACATCAATGAGGGAATCATGGAGTTGGAATTTGATTATGATGAAAAGACTTTCGAGAGGACAAAAAATGATATAGAAAACTTAGAATCAGAACTCTACAAGCAAGTTGCTACTATTTTATCGACTTACGATGAAAAACTATCTAGTCCTTCGGAACTAAATGAAGTGAAAAATTATTATTTAAAACGTAAATACATTTTGCGAATTAAAGAAAATT
>JAHDBO010000074.1 GCA_020630355.1 Saprospiraceae bacterium | reverse complement strand
AGTACGATTTGAGCGATGGTGGTGCCCTGCGCCTCACAATAGGAAAATACTACACCCCATCGGGTCGCCTCATCCAAAAGCCCTATGATGATAGCAGTACTTACAACGATGAACTGAGCAAGCGCTATGAATCGGGCGAACTCAGTAGTGCCGATAGTATTGCCGTTCAAGATTCTACCAAGTTTTTTACGGCTAGTGGTCGAGTGGTTTACGGCGGCGGCGGCGTTACGCCAGACCTTTTCATCCCGATTGACAATATTTTGGAAAACGACTTTTTCATTCAAGCCAGACAGCACATCAATAACTTCGCTTACCGCTATGTTGACGATAATAGAAGCCAACTAATCGAATATGATTTGGATAGATTTGAAAAAGAGTTTTTCATTGATGAAGACCTATTTTTAGATTTCTTGGCTTTCGCCAAAAAAGAAGGTGTGAAAATACAGAATGGGAAAGTAGAAGAAAGCAAAGCTGCCTTAAAACTTCGATTGAAGGCAATCATTGCCCGCCAACTGTTCCAAAACGAAGGTTTTTATCGTATTTTCAACAAAGGGGACAAAGCCTTTCAAAAAGCACTCAAAGCGGTACAATCCGAGCAGAAAGTCATAGTAGAATAACGCCCAACGAAAACCCCTGATTTGAGCAACCAAGATGCCTATTTTTTGTTACCTTGTTGAAATTTCTTTCCTATGCAGCAAGACCGAAAAGTAGTTATATGGTTCCGTCAAGATTTACGTTTACACGATAATGAAGCGATGCACGATGCCCTTCGTCACGATGAGCGAGCACTGCCCGTTTATGTCTTTGACGAACGTGTTTTCAAAGGAAAGACAAAGCATGGTTTTCCCAAAACAGGGAAGTTCAGAACTCAGTTTATCATCGAGAGCATCCATGATTTAAGAAAATCCCTCCGAGCGATTGGTTCAGATTTAATTGTTCGGGTTGGTAAACCTGAAGAGGAGGTTTACAAAATTGCTAGAGACACAAGGGCTAGTTGGGTTTTCTGTAATAGAGAGCGCACCCAGGAAGAAATCGAGGTACAGGATAAGTTAGAAGAAAACCTTTGGACGGTCGGTCAGGAACTCCGTTATTCTAGAGGAAAAATGCTTTATTACACGCAAGATCTTCCTTTTCCTATTAGCCACACGCCAGATATTTTCACCCATTTTAGAAAAGAAGTCGAACGCTTTGTACAAGTCAGAGAACCGCTTCCAAATTTCAAAAATCTCAAACCAATTCCAGAAGGCATTGATATTGGAGAGATTCCGACCTTAGAAGATTTCGGTTGGGAAGCAGTTGAAGAAGAGGAGCGTGCTGTTCTTCCGTTCAAAGGGGGCGAGACAGAAGGTTTGAAACGGCTTCGACACTACCTTTGGGATACTGATTGTGTCAAACGTTATAAAGAAACCCGTAACGAGCTGATTGGTGCCAATTATTCTTCTAAGTTTTCTCCTTGGCTGGCGCAGGGTTGTTTGAGTCCTAAGATGATTTATTCAGAACTCAAAAAATATGAAGCAGAACGGGGTGACAACAAATCGACCTATTGGCTATTCTTTGAGTTGCTTTGGCGGGATTTCTTCCGCTTGATGGGCAAAAAACATGGCAATGCCATTTTCCAAAAAGGTGGCACTAAAGGAGAAGTCAATCCCAAATTAAGGGACGATGCCCGACTCTTCGCCCAATGGGCAGAAGGAAGGACGGGTGTTCCTTTCATCGACGCCAATATGCGCGAGCTTAATCGGACAGGTTTCATGTCCAATCGTGGTCGACAAAACGTCGCTAGCTTCCTCGTCAAAGACTTACATATCAACTGGCTGATGGGCGCTGAATATTTCGAGTCTCAACTCATTGATTATGACCCATGCAGTAATTACGGCAACTGGAATTACATCGCTGGCGTCGGCTCCGACCCTAGGGAAAACCGCTACTTTAATATACTCACCCAAGCAAAACGCTACGATGCTCAAGGAGAATATGTCAAAATGTGGATACCAGAACTTGCCAATGTCCCAGATAGTCGCATCCACCGACCTGATTTGCTTTCCTTCGAGGAGCAGGGGCAGTATGGTGTCAAACTGGGTGGACACTATCCTAAGGCAATGGTGAAGATTGGAGATTGGGCGAAGTGACTCAAAACCCCAACCGCAGCCCGACATCCAAATACACCTGTCTGCCTTGCACATTGCTAGGACTAGTGTTGCTTGGGCTACTACCAAGTGTTCCTCCCGAATCCATTTGCTCCAGTAGATTATTTGAATTTTGGAAGACAGCACTTAATCCATAGCTCATGCCAACATAACAACGCCAACGTTCTGTAAATTGAAATTCGTATTGAGCCTCTAGACCTAGGTCGACTCGATTATAATCTGGCAAGTTTTCTAAAGAAGCTTTCAAAATCGGTAGGTTATTTTTGTTGGATTCATTGGTATTCATGTTCGTTACAAACTCATATTGCAATAAATCACCAGAAGCGGCCAACAAGTAACTGCCCCATAATCCAGCTCTGATACTTGATTTTTCATTCCATTGATAGCGAACGAATAATGGTAGTTTCAGATAAGTCAAATTCATATCCTCACTAGGGGTCGATACAATTTCAGAGATAAAAACACCTGTATTGGCGACATCAGGCATCCCCGCAGTTACTTGGGTTTCTGAATCTTGATTCGCAAATTTTTTCCGCTGATACATAGAGAATCCAGAACCGATAGCCCATTTTTCACTAATCGGTTTTTCCAATTCCATGCCCAGCTCCCAGCCCATTCCCCACTGATTTCCTTGGCTTGTCTGTCTTGTATAATGCTTAGTCCCTCCTAAAGCTGCAAAGCGAATTGGACGGCTTTCTTTTTTCACAATTGATTCTTCTATTAGCGGTAAATCTATCTGCTCTTCTTCCCTTTCCAATTCCTTCGGAATGGATATTTCCAACAAATTGATTTGCCCCAGCCCTTTGCTTATAAGTGATTGTTGCTTTTCATCCTTGTTTCCATTCTTGGATTCATTATTACTGGTCAATGTCTTGTCTATAATTTCGTCCTCGGCTTCTTTTTCAGATAATACCTCGTTAAAAATCAAGCTCTTTTTTCTTAGTACCTTTTTATCATCCGTTTCCCTAGTTCCTATCTCCTCCTGTTTCGTGATTGGTTCTAGCACTTTTTCATTTCTATTTTCATTTTCATTGTCCTTCTCATCTTCATTTTCAAAAACTAAATTTATTTGCTTCTCTGTCTCATTTTCCAATAGCGAACGGTCTTCCGTAGCAGTGATTGTTTTTTTGGTATAAAAAATAGAACTCCAAGTCCCCAATAACAAAAACAAACCTGCTATTCCCAAAAGCCAAATAAATAAACCTCGTCTTTTTTTCTTAGGTTTCTCTCCTAGTAAAGCATCCATTTTCTCCCACGAGGCCGCATCAAAAGTTGGCTTGCGTTCTCCCAGCTTTTTCCTGAAAAAATCATCTAGTCGTCGGTCATCTTTCATCATCCTCTTTTTTGGTTTACACACTTTTGTTCCTCTAGCAACTCTTGCAACATTTGCTTCAATTTCTTGCGGGCATCGCTCAGATGCCACTTCGATGTCCCTTCTGTTATTCGTAGCATTTTACCGATTTCTTTATGTCCATAGCCATCAATAGCAAAAAGATTAAAAACCTGTCTCGCCATCGGAGATAAACGATGTATCAATTGCTCAATCTGCTGGGCATCAAATAGTTGTTCTGCCCGATTGAAATCAACGGGTTCTTTATAGCTGTCCGCCCCTTCAAAATCGGTATACTGCATCTTGCTTTCCACGCGTTGTTGTTTTCTATAATCATCAATAATCGTATTAATCGTTATCCTCCGAATCCAAGCCTCAAAAGGGACGGATGGATTGTATTTTTTGAGATTATTGAAAATTTTTAAAAAGGCTTGATTGAGTAAGCCTTCTGCTTCATCCCTATTTTTGCGGTAACGCAAACAAACACTCATCAACATCGGGTAGCACTGACGGTACAACTCAAACTGCGCCTTGCGCTTTTGAGCGATACAATCATTGAGCAAATGGATGCTGATGTTCATAAAAAATCACCTTTCAATGGACTACACGTCTATATAACGGATAAGGTTGGGGACTTTAAAAAAAATTATTTTTAATTATCGTCAAAATCCTAGTATTCATCTAAAGTCCCATTAATTAAAAACAAAGAAAAGCCCATATTTGTATTAATGATAGATTTTAATACTTAAGTGCGTGGTGTAATAAAGCATTCGCAAGAATCAAAACGACCATTTTTTAGCCCACAACTTTAGTAGTGGGAGGCCAATTGAAACTGCCTTCTAACCGTTTTAACGGTTTTATGAGATAACGATTGGTTGAAAAACGGTTGAAACCGTTGAGTTCACCTTTTATCTTTCCTACCCACAACTAAAGTTATGGGCTGTTTTTTTTCTTGCGATTGCCCTGTATTAGTATTTAGATATAGGGCTAAAAACCATTTTTCATACAACTTGTATTAATAGAGAAAACATAAATCTAAACAGTGATATACTATATATTATTACCATTAATAGCAGCGGTCATTGGTTGGTTCACCAATTATCTGGCGGTCAAAATGCTTTTTCACCCAAAGGAGCCCAAGCAAATCCTAGGGATGACGGTGCAGGGTATTTTCCCGAAACGCCAGAAAGAGATTGCTATCAAAATCGGAAAAGTAGTCTCGGATGAGTTGCTTTCTGTGGATGACATCAAAGATAAGGTTGTCAATGCCAACAGCATGGACAAAATCTACGAAACGGTCGAAGAGAAAATGGACCATTTCTTGGATGACAAAATGGGGAAGAAATTCCCTTTGGTTTCCCTGCTTACAAGCAAAAAACTAAAAATGTCCGTTCGGGACGAAATGCTGGCGGAAGTACGGGTACAACTCCCTAGTATGCTCGACAATTACATCGAACACTTTGAAGCCAATATCGATATTGAAGAGATGATTACCGAAAAGTTTGGACAGCTTTCCTCCGACAGATTGGAGCAGGTCATGAACGATATTTTGAGCAAAGAATTTCGTTTTATCGAAATCATCGGTGCTGTTGTTGGTTTTACGGTTGGTTTGATACAAGTAGGTATGCTACTACTTGGCGATTATTTGGCTTAGGGTTTCTATTATTTTATAAAATAGAACAAATTGTCACAGCTTTTGCAATAATCCTTCAAATCTCGTAATTTGTAGAAATGGAAGCCAAAAAACTACATAAATTAAGTATTGCCGAGTATTTACAGATTGAAAGAGACAATCAATGTAAATATGAATATCATGATGGAAGTATCATCGCACTTGCTGGTGGGAGTCTGAATCATGGTATTATCTGTGGTAATATTTATGGAGAAATCCGCTCCCAACTAAAGAAAAAGGACAAACCCTGCCTTCCTTTCAATAGTGAAATAAAGCTGCATATCCATTCTCAAAATAGTTTTGTCTATCCTGACACAATGGTTGTTTGTGGGCAGATAGAAACATCAGATAAACACAAACATGCTGTTACAAATCCAGTTGTCATTGTCGAAGTCTTATCCAAATCGACTGCGCACTATGATAGGGGCGATAAGTTTTTCTTATACCGCCAAATCGAACATCTTCAAGAATATATTCTTATCGAACAAGATAAAGTACAAGTAGAAATCTATACTCGAAAAGAGAACCTTTGGAAGATTACGAGAATAACAGACATCAATCAAAGCATCTATTTGTCCTCCATCGACTGTTCAGTTTCACTAGCAGAAATCTACGCTAACGCCTCCCTCTAATACGGGATATACTCCACAGGCGTGTCCTCATCTTCTTCTACAGCAGGCTTGCGCTTCTTCTTTTTACTAGGCTTCTTTTTAGTTGTTTTAGAAACATCGGTGTCCCAGCTTGGCGTCGTCGGGTTAGAAACCTGTCGAGTCTCTGTTTCCTCTATTTTATCATAAGCCGTATCCGAAATATCCAAATCAGGGTCTTCTGGCAATAGGTTGGAATTGTTCTTGAAACGTATGATTAAATCGTATTTTTTATTGATTCCAGCTACCATCGGACCAAGCATAGCGCCTAGGAGTTCCTTGGCTTGCACCCGTGATTTGTCAAAGGCATCCGACTCGATTGCTTCCCGACGAAATTCTGCTCGCAAGGCATTGAAGTTTTTATTAAAATCCTTGCCCTGTAGCTCTCGCATCCATCCCACGTCTAATTTATCAACTCTAGGATAAACCTCATGTGATAAGATTTTAGGCTGTGGGACGGTCACAATGACGTTTTTCCTACGGGAGTCAATCTTCACATCGAAGTACTCATCTAGTTTGAAGCCGACTTTCATCAAACTAATAGCAGATAATTCTATCTCTGTAGAAGATACATTGTAGCCTAGAAATTTGGTTTTCAGCTCCTTGCTCATCGCTTTTTTATCCCGTATTTCCAAGGTCGCCAATTCCGCAATCACTCGCTCCACCCGTTCTTCCATCAGTCCCTTCGAGCGACTAAAATCCCGTATCGCAGCCCGTTCTTGCAAGCGTCCTATCATCGGCTGCAATGCCTCTTGCATCGCCATCGAGCAAGGGGTGTCCACTCTAGCACCTTTTCCAGCCAACATGCCGTCCTGACTTTTGACCAAAGTCAAAATCACTTGATTGACTAAGAAACAGGTATATTTTGCGGAGACTTCATTGAGTGCGTCCACCGCCTTGGTGGCGTCGTTGGCATACCATTGCTCATAAGTGGCCGCCGTCGTATCCCTCAATTTTAAAATATCACTTAAATACAAAGACCGCAAGTAGCTGTGGTGTTTGCGGTACTCTCCTTCTAATTGCACGCTCAAAGAATCGGGCAGGTTCATCCGCTTCCCTACATGTGTCAAAATCGACATGTTCAAATTATAAACCATGTCATTGAAGGCACGGCGATTCGCATTAGGATTGGATAAGATTTTCAGAACCTCCTCTTCGTCCAAGTTGGCTTTAAAATCCACAGGAACGTAAGTAATCTGCATCTCTTCTGGAATATAGGTATAGTCCCCTCCCACTCCACTTGGGAGCAAATGCCCAAATTGTTTCCAACCAAACCAGAGCAAAAGACTGAAAATCAAAACCCCGACAATCATTCTTCCCATCGATGTACCACCAGCTGCTGCTGGGCGATTATTTGGCGCTGCCATATTTTAGTAGCTTAAATTTAATAGTGTATAGATTAGATTTTAGTAATTAGTCTTTAGATATTAGATTGAAAATCATCTTTTTATACCCTACTCTTTTTACCAAAATCGAACATAGAATAATGTCTATTAAAGTACTTATTCTTGCAATCTCCCCAAAATAAGGACGACCAATGCAATATATGTCACCTTATTTCGATTACAATTTATGGAAATGTCTATAAATTAAAAGCCTATAAGACAAGATAAAGTTTGAGGAATTATTTTTGCTGTCATTTTATTATGAACAAACTACTTTTCGTTTATCTATTTTTACCCGGAATCATACTTGCACAAGATAACCCTGCACTGAAAAAAGTGCTGGACAAAGTTATCCGCCACGATACGGAGATTAGCAAGAAAAAAGTACCGGGATTCATCATCGGTGTGATTGAGCAGGACTCTACTTATATTTTCCCTTACGGGGAAATAAAACGAGGAACAAATACGCCTCCTAGTGCGCAAAATATTTTCGAGATTGGTAGTGCCTCGAAGGTTTATACCATGTCTTTAGTAAATATCCTAGTAAAAAATGGAAAGATTCAGCTGGATGATTACATCCATCAACATCTTCCTACGGAATATCATAACGAACAGGGAGACAGCCTCAAAATCCAAGATTTAATTAGCCATTCTTCTGGCTTGCCCGTTTATCCCATTGGTTTTGGTGCTTCCCAAAATTCAGCTCGAAATCCTTTTGCTGACTATACGAAAGAAGACGTGCTCGATTTTTATAAAAACTATGATTTCACAGAAATCAAGCCCGTCAAGCGTAAAAGAAGGCGCAAAAAGAAACACAACACCCCTTATAAATATAGCCACGTCAATTTTGCCTTGCTTGAAATCATACTGGAAAATATCACTAACCAAGCCTTCGAGCAGTTATTACAAGATTCGTTACTTAGTCCCCTACAATTAAATCATACTTATATCAACGTTCCCGATTCTTTGCAATCAACAATTGTACAAGGACACTCTATTGGTGGCATAGAAGTTGGGACTTGGACTTTTGCTTCTTTTGCTGCTTCCAATGGCATCAAAACCAACTTGACCGACCTGCTGCGGTTTATCCGTGTCCAAATGGGCGATATTCATCCAGAGTACAGCGCTCTATTTGAGCCGAACTTCAAGCCGAAACACCAATCCGCACTCACCAAACAAATCTCTGTGGGAAATGCTTGGCATATTATACACCAAAGAAAATATCATGATGTCATTGGGCATCCTGGTGCAACAGATGGGCATCGGATAGAAATACATTTCATCCCAGAGACACGCACCGCTGTCGTCATCCTATCCAACTCCGAATATCACATGGACAACCTTGGACTCATTATCATGGGAATTTTGAACAACCATTGGAAATTGCCGTAGAGGATTGTTGGATTGTTGGATTGTTGGATTGTTGGATTGTTGGATTGTTGGAT
>JAHDBO010000073.1 GCA_020630355.1 Saprospiraceae bacterium | reverse complement strand
CCTGACCGAAAAATCAAAGATCTGACCTACTCATCGGGGGAAAGACAAGGCTTGACCGAATTGGATAGAAAAGCGATTTTTGATCTGTATTGCATCGGCGATAATGGAGAAAGATTCATAGTCGAAATGCAAAAAGCAAAACAAAACTACTTTAAAGACAGAAGCGTTTTTTATGCTTCTTTTCCTATCCAAGAACAGGGAAAAAGAAACCAATGGAACTACAAACTTGATCCTGTTTATTCTGTCGGTATTCTTGATTTCATCTTCGACGACCATAAAGAAGAAAAAGAACTTTTGCACATTGTCGAATTAAAGAATCAGCGCTGTGAAGTCTTTTACGACAAACTGAAATTTGTTTATTTGGAGTTGCCAAAGTTCCAGAAATCTGAAGAAGAACTGGAAACTCACTTTGACAAATGGATGTATGTTTTTACACATCTTTCCAAACTTCAAGACAGGCCTAAAAAATTACAGGATCGAATTTTCACCAAACTCTTTGAAGCCGCCGAAATTGCAAAATTCACCCCATCTGAAAGAGAAGCTTACGAAGAAAGTTTGAAATACTACAGGGACATCAAAAATGTGGTTGATACTTCAAGAGAAGAGGGGTTTCATGATGGTATTGTATTAACAGCTAAAAAAATGAAACTAGAAGATTTAACTATTGAACAAATTGAAACCATCACTGGGCTTTCTAAAGAAGACATTGAAAAATTATAAAGAAAAAGAGAAAGCCCGTAATTAACAATGTATATACATTAACAACCTCCATCCGTCGGCTACAGTCGTGTATGCAGACCGGTGTATCCAATTCTGTTCCAATGGAATCCGCTTGGGGAGTAAATCCAAAACGGTTCGGAATAATCACTAATAAAAAAGCCTTAATAAGTGGGGGCGTTCTACGATCATCCATCCGTAGGAGAATATTTATAAAGACTAAGCTTCCGAATGCTCCATACCGCTTCATTACATTCTATTTTTATCTGAAAACTAGGAGAGAGTTCTTGGTGATTGTTTTTTAAGATTTTGCTTACATCTATAGCTTCTAGACTTCGCCATTCTTCCATAGGAACTATTTCTGTCAATAACAACCACGCTTGCTCATCACTTCCTCGAATCCAGATTTTTTGATTAGCAGCATCTCCTCCATTCTCAGGTGCAAACACATATTCTAAATCCATTTTTAGTGTTTTATGTATTCTGTCCAGTGGATTTATGGTAAAGATTAAATTGGATTTTGGTAGAAAACCTCCTTTCTCATTATCAGATAAAAAACTTAAAGTAGTGGTCCCTTCTTTATCTGTTAGTACTTTTAACCTTGCGTTTTCACCTCTTTCATAGTCGATAAACTCAAGTCCATTTAATGCCATTTTGGAATCTAAGTAAAGTTGATTGACCGCATTTTCAAAAGAATAGACAATAGGTAAAGAGCGTTTGGGATTATCTAATTGTGTCAACAAAATAGTATCTGACTGATTGTTCTTTGGTGTCGGGTCTTCTTCTAATACAGCCTTAATAGATAGTTGATGCTCTCCAGCAGGAATATCAGGGAAGGTCTCAAAGGTGTACATAAAACTTTCTCCAGACGGGATACTAACAGAACAAATCTCCCTGTGTATCTCCGTACCATTCAACAAACAAACCATTGCAATATTGCTAATCGTATTGTTGCCTCGATTGTCTATTAGGATAGAAAGCTCGTTCTCGGATTCCACAGAGAGGCTAGTATGGGCCCTTCCTTTATTCTTACTGACCAATATTTCCACAAGCGCCACATCATTGCTCCAATCGCACAGCTCAATTGCTTGGGGCCTTATTTTGGTGGCAGAATGATAACTACCTACCTTATCTCCATTGACTGCACTGACAGCAATCCAGTAGTCTTCTCCGCCCGAAAGTCGTTCATCAATCAAAAATTCCAAATTGGTAGTTCGCCCTATTGTGAGCATCTTATCCTGTCTGAAAAGCTGCACCTCATAAGCGGTAGCATTCGGAATAGTGTTCCATTGGACTTTTACAATATTATTGCAATAATATTCTGGAGTCACCTTAGGCGCATCAAGTAGGATGACATCAGCATTGCTTTCATCGCTCAGACTATTGGTGCTAACTCTTATTTTAAAACTAGCTTTATCCAGATTACTAGGCGTTTTCCAAGTAATTTGTCTTTTAGTAGTAGGCACATTCTCTTGGATAGTTTCCCAATCGTTCCCATCATGATATTCCACTTTAAAAGGACTATCGTTTGTGCCATTTAGCGTCCAAGCAATAATATTATTTGTATTTGGAAGCCATTTTTCATGACCATTCGGATAATCCACGGTTAAACCTGATTCGATGTAATCATAAGTCACCACATATTCCTGTGATTGTACTTGTGGCAATGGAAACTGGTTTCCATTGACTTTGACGGTATAAGTACCTGCCACAGGATTTTTTATTGTAATTTGTTCTATATTATTTATTTTATCCTGACCTCTTGTGGCAGGCAAATTAGGTATATCAGCGGAGAGTATCCAAGGTTCTATCACATTGCCATTGGGGTCAGTGATGCTCAAATCCAAATCATTGACCAATGCCGCAATAGGGTAAGCTTCCGCTGGTAAATCATTCCAATACAATAAAAACTTCGCCTCGGTAAGCCCTGCTGGAACTTCTAATTCATGGACTTTTTGCTCCTCTTTTGAGATGATATTGATAATATGCTGTTGTTCTTCAATCACTGCTTTTGCCCTTTTTACATCTACTACACCAAAACCATATTTATAGTCAGGTCCTTCATGCCCAAGGTCGGTAGCGGTATTGCAAGCGATGGCTTTTATGAGTGCATTTTCTGGAAGTGCGCTATGGGTATTTTCGTAGGCATCATACATTAAAGCAAGTGCCCCTGTCACGAAAGCAGCGGCAGAACTAGTGCCCCCAAAACTTCCATAGTTAAAGTTTCTTCTCGTTGAAGTGATTTGCTCAGTGACCGCACAGAGTTCTGGTTTGATTCTCCCGTCTGGCGTTGGTCCCTTACTCGAAAAATCATAATGTTCCTTATCCAATGTCACTGCTCCTGCTGTTACTCCATTCTTATTCGGTGCATAAGATTTCATAATCGTCCCGTAGCCTTTCTCCGTTCCTTCACAAGCCATCTCACCAGAATTGCCCACAGCAAATACATGTAACAAATGAGGATAGGTGTAAATCTGCTCATCAATCATTTTAGAGGTATAATCGTAAAGCCCTACATTATAGCAATTGGTTGGACTTCCGTAAGAATTATTGGTGAGCGTCATTCCTTCCACAATATATTCAGGCGCCTTAGTTAGAATCCTATTTGTTTTCTGAATAACGAGAGTAGCTTCAGGAGCGACACCTTTATGTGCAGGCTGAAGATGCCCCCCTCCTCCAATACAGCCTGCCACCAAGTCTCCATGTTCTCCATAAGAGGAATAGGTGCCATAGGCTTTATTGTTAATCCTTCCCTCAAAGTCAAGATGATTCCCTAATTGACCACCATCTCCGATACCAACGACAACCCCCTTTCCTGTCAACTCACCATGATTAGGCATATAAAGGCTACGCGCCTTCATCACAACACTCGCTTCGTGATTCATTGGTTGGACTTCCTCTGGCCTAGGCGCAATGAATTTGATGTCCTCTCTATCAGCAAGCTCCTTCAATTGACCTTGCCTTATTTTAGCGATTATAGTCGTCTTACCATAATAAGATTCTATAATTTCTCCTCCTATTGAATCCATCCACTCTTTGAGTTGAGGCGGTTTTTGATAAAAATCAATAATGACTTCAAGCATCTTATTGCCAGTACGAAGGTCTAAGGCCTTACTCAATTCTGCTTGTATCTTATGATGCTTATTCAAATGCTTCCCCAGAGATTGAGTGGCCTTGCCTCCCTTTAGGATATATTGATTATCCCCTAGGTAAGCTTCAATTTCTGCACCTTCTTTTTGCAGTTTTTCTAGGCGCTTAGCATCCTTGATAGTAAGAATATAGGACTTGCCATCAGCATTATTGCTTAGACTCAAATTCCGTTGAGCTTGCAGACTGACAGTAAGAAAAATAAGGATAAAAGAAGCAGTGAAAAGAATGGAGGTTTTCATTTTGTATGGTTTTTAAATTTGAATTTATTTAAAAACACATAGGTCATCTTTAGAGCAAGACAACCTCCACATATAGATTTGGAACCAGAAATGGACGCGCTAACAACCATTTATCCTACTACAAATATATGGAGTGTTAGCTAAAAATACAAATTAGATATTAACCCACCTCATTCTAGCATTGCCACTACTCTCGCAGGAGCAGCAGATGCCCCTTTTATTTTAAGTGGGAAAACAGCCACTTTGAAGCCCGAATAGGGGAGCGCATCCAGATTCGTCAATTGCTCGATGTGACAATATTCCTTATCCACACCGACGAGATGCCCTTCCCAAAACAAATCGGGATTGTTGGTTTTTTTAGCCTGTTCTACGAGATAGGGCAGTGGCAAATCCCAACCCCACTGGTCAATCCCCATTACCTTGACACCTTGGTCGATGAGCCAGTCTGTGGCGGCAGCACTCATTCCCGTTCCCTTAGCTGGAAATTCAGGCGTGCCCATATATTTATCCCGACCCGTTTTTATCAGGACAATCATATTGGGTTGTATTTCCAGATTTTCCCTTTTTAAAAAAAGCTGAATATCCTCAACCGTAATCGCCTCAAAATCTGGTTTGTGTTTCATATCTATCACCAGACCTTCTCCAAAGCACCAATCTAACGGAACTTCATCTATCGTTTTGGCAGGCTTGCCTTCGCAAGTTGGCCCATAATGCCAAGGAGCATCTATATGAGTGGTAGCATGTACCCCCATTTTGATATAGTCATCCGCCCAACCTGTGAACCCTTTTGGGAACAACCTGTAAGGAAGCCCTAGGAAATACCGTATCAACCAACGTGCCTTTTTATGAGGTTTGTGCTTGACCTTGACCCGCATATAGAAGGGGTCTTTTTTATTGTATTCAATAGTTTTGGAAAGGTCGATGATTTTCATAGTAAGGTAATTGGACGCTAGTGTCGTTCAAAATAAGCGTTCGCTCTATCGATGGCATTCTGACGAATATTCATATAAAATAAAGCATAGTCATACATGTGATAATTGCCTCCGGGAAGCAAGGAGAGCGAAAAGATACGGTGCTTAGGCTTAGAATGATACAAGAAACCATCTCTACCTACCTTTGCACTGACTTCCTCTTTGAATGGGGCCGAAAGTCCAATTGTCTCAATATCAACGCCTTCATCAGAGGTGAAATTTTCCCAAGTGGGACGTTTGGCACCAGATGCAAGTACCGTATGTACTGCCCCTAGGTTTTGGCTTGCTGCGGCGCTGTCGTTTGAAGCTGTCCAAGACAGTGGATTGATACAAATCGGGCGTTTCCAAGCACGGCGTTTCCATTTGTTATTGGTGTACCACATTTCTACCTTATCCAGCAGGTGCATCGGGCGACCGGAATCGACATAGCTGTCCCAATTGATGACCACTTGCAAATCTGTAGCAGATTGAGCTGGTTTTAAATGATGAAAAGCTTTTCCAAATTTGTTTTTTGGGAAACGGAATCCGATTGGATAGGCAGCGATAAAACGTTGGCGTAAACCGCTGTTATTTTCAATTTTTTCCTCTAAAAGTCGGGTCAAGTGCAGTGCGCCTTGACTATGTGCCGCCAAGATAAAAGGACGCCCTTCATTTGCATTTTCTATAAAGTAATCAAATGCTCTAGCAACATCATCGTAAGCCAATTCTAGTGCTTTTCGACTATTAAAATTGGGTTGTATAAAGGAGTAGAAAGTAGCTTGTCGGTAGTGTGGCGCATAGATACGCCCCACTCCATTGAAAGCAGAAGCCTGTCCTGGCAGAATGAGTTCCTTTATAATATCATAAGCCGTTTGATGCCCCAGCGGCATATTCCAGCTTTGTGTCCCAAAGAAGCAAGTTGGGTGAATGAAAAAGACATCCACTTTCAAATCGGAGCTAGGTGTAGTTGCGATGCCCTCAGGCGTCAGCAACGCCTTTGAAAACTTCTTAGGATGCGCCGCCCAATGGTCAATATCTGCATAATCTGGAGCAGCAGGAGTGGTCTCTTTCGAGAAGGGTGCTTTGGGTTCGATTGTCTTCACCCATTTACGGAATCCATCTAATTGTTTGCTTGAACGTTGGATGTTTCCGATGAGTGTTTTGAAGAAATTCGCCATTGCTTGGTTTTAGTTTGTCGTCTAAAGATAATAGAGTAAAACTAAATTTGGGTAATGGGTTGGAAAATTCAAGCATTTATTAGTATTTGAATACTAATAAATGGTTTTTCTCCACTTTGCAGTCTCTCTTGATTAGACTATCAACTCCCCATTCAGATTAGTCGTCAGTGCCGTGCTCATGAAATCAAAGAAAGGGCGCATGGCCTTATAGCCATCGGATACTTTTTGAGCAAAACCTGCTTGTAGGGCTTCTTTTTCATTGAATGATTGACTCAATAAGTATTGCTTGAACCGTAGCAAATCAATTGCGGATGACTCTTTGGAGAAACCCTTGGGTGCCGTTTTGACTGCATTGCCCTGAAGCGTACCAAAATTTTGGACGAAAGCCGGGTCCTTCAATATTTCACGTAAGTGCTTTTCTTCTGCTTCAATCTCTTGGCGCATCCGCTTCAAATCGGCTGAATTGGGATTCCAAAAGCCACCTCCCAGAAAGACATTGTCTGGCTCGATATGAAAATAATAGCCGCCTCTACGCAGCGCCGTCGCCCGTACAAAAAACCCGCTCATCGAGGTTTTATAGGGGGTTTTGTCTTTAGAAAAACGTACATCCCGATAGATACGATAGACCTTCGTTTTTTCAATTTCGTCATGGTTGCTGATTTCATCCGCAACAGCATTTGCGAAAGCTTTGATATTGGCTTTTGCTGCCTCAAAACGAGCTTTATTTTCCGTAAACCACTCCCGATTATTATTCGTTCGAAGGTCTCGTAAAAAGGTAAAAGTGCTTTTTTCTATGTAATCCATGATGATGAGTGTTAAGTATAGAGCGATTAACTTGACGATGGTCTAAGGAATGATTTACCGCCAAAAACTCTCCAAATCTGCCTGTATCTCCTTAGCCTGTCCATGATAAGAATGTCCCGTATCTGTAGTGATGCGCTCTAGGCGGTTTTGAAAAGAAGCCTTCTCCACTTGATTGGATGCCAGACCAGCGAGTAGGGCATACCAATCCGCTTTTTCGCTCAGTTCTAAATCATCCGATTGAGCTACAACACCAAATGGAACAATCGCCTCGGCTGCTTGTTCATTTTGATAGTAAGCTTGACCTAGATAAAACTGCGCTTTGGTATACAGCGGGTCTTCTACAGGGATTCCCTTGAAGTATTCGATTGCTTTACTATAATCTTTTGATTGGAATGCTCGCACTCCTTCTGCCAAAGCTTGGTTGTTGTTCCCAGAGCGGACGGTAGGCATTTCGTAAGCGGTATAATGACGGGAAAGGATACCATCATTGCTGTACTTCCCTTTTTGTAAAAAACCAAAAACACCCACCATCAATGCCACACTCGCTGCGATAGCCAAGGGGGCGAGATAATGACGAAGACCACCACGCTTCTCTGCAATGGGTTTTATCTTAGTATCGGCTGCCATTGTTTTCAATTCCGCCCGTAAGTTATCCGCAATTAATACCTCAATAGCATCATTCGCCATAAGGTGTCGGTCCATTGCCGCTGCCAATTCATCATCGGCCTCTAACGCTTTTTCAAAAGCGATGCGCTCCGCCTCATTTAAGCTTCCGTCTAAGTATGCTTCTATTTTTTCATACGCCTTTTCCATGATAGTAGCCTTTTAATGTATTTGTAATTTCAGGGTTATCTTCAATGATTTTTAATAATGATTTATGGCAACGATATTTGTTTTTTCTTGCCATCGCAGCAGAACTAAAGCCCATTTTTTCGGCGATTTCTTCCATGGAATAGGAGAGTTTCCACAGTTCTAAGGTCTTCTGACAGCGTTCTCCTAATTGATGGATAAGTTGCCGTAGGAAATTTTTCTTTTCATCGGACTCAAAGACGACTTCAGGCGTTTCTTCCTCCACATCGTCCATTTTCAGATTGTCATCCGTATAAGTCATCTTAGACTGCTTACGGATTTGGTTCATCCAAAGGAATCGGCAAATCGAGTAGAGATAACCTTTCAAGGAAGTTTCTTGTCGGAATTTATCCGCTCGGATATTTCTGTCCATAACAATAATGCCTTCGTGAAACATATCTTGTCCATCTTGATAATTCCCCGAATTGGATTTGACATATTGAATAATGCGCTCGCTGAATTGTCGGTCATTATACATCTGCTGTATCGCTCGCTGTCGGCTAGTGCCTCCACTTTTGATGGCTTCTAGCAGTTCTTCATCGCTCATGGTCTTGATTGCTTTCATTTTAGGGTGTTTTAGGAAAAAGGCTTGTACCCACAAGTTGTTAAAAATTTATTAAAAAAATAAATACCTTCCTCACAATCCAAACCGAACTCCGAGCCGACCACTGATGGAATAGGGTCGATATTCGCTTGAAAAGGCATTGTATTTTCTAGTAGAATAACTTTTAAGATTAGTACGAAATTGCGGAACTAATAGTACAGATGCATTCGGTGCTAACTGAAATTCTGTCCCTAATTCTGTGTATATGCTCCAACTTTGC
>JAHDBO010000072.1 GCA_020630355.1 Saprospiraceae bacterium | reverse complement strand
GAGAAGATTATGAAAAAGCTATTGAAAATTGCAAGTTATGGATTGTTTGGATTGACAATACTGTTGTTCACAGGTGCTTCCGAAACACCCGATATTATATATTGGAATAGCGATAGAAAGCTAGATATGAAAGATTTTCAGGGCAAGCCTGAATATAAATATAAGTATATTTCAGCTTTGACCTCTTCAGGGATTTTGCATTACAGAGGCTGTGAAAATGGGGAGATTATTTATAAAATAAGAGCTTATTTTGAAAAGAAGGAATCTTGGTTAAAAGAAGAGGCACAGAATGACTACATCTTGGCACACGAACAGTTGCATTTTGACATTACGGAATTGTATGCCAGAAAATTGAGAAAACTGCTCGCCGAAAGAAAATTTAAATGTGGAGAAGAAGTCGCCTTTGAAAATTTCATCAATCAGTTTGTCAACTCATGGGAAAGCAAGCAGATGGCCTACGATGCGATTACATATCATAGTGTAGATAAAGAGAAGCAAAAAATATGGCATCATAAGATAGCTATGGAATTATCCTTGCTAGAAGAATACACAGAATAGTAGGGTTTTGATAGGAATAAGGTTTTAATCATTTATAGAAAGGGCGGCAATAGTCGCTCTTTTTTTGTTATCAGCACGTTAAACGAAACAAAAGAAGCTTTTAGCCAAACGAAAATTGTTTACATTTGTTTGCACACTATCGAAATGATGGAAAATTTCGACACTACTTCGATTCATTGACTTAAAATAATCTGAATTATTATGAATTTCAAAAAAGCTATTGGAGCATTGGCATTTTTAGCTTTTGTCTCATTCGGAGCTTTCGCTCAAAACAGTTCTATACTTGGTAAATGGAAGACTGTTGATGATGAAACAGGAAAAGAAAAGTCTTATCTGGAAATCTACGAACAAGGAGGGAAAGTTTACGGTAAAATCGTCAAGCTATTGCTTCCTGAAGATAAGGGTAAGAAATGCACCGCTTGTAAAGGTGCCAAAAAGAACAAACCAATCGAAGGGATGACTATTCTCACGGATATGGAAAGGGTCGACGATGGCTGGGATGAAGGAGAGATTATGGACCCTAAAAATGGGAAATCCTACAGCTGTTATATCAAGCTTAACGGTAAAGACAAATTAACGGTCAAGGGATATATCGGCTTCAGAGCACTTGGTAGAACCCAAACGTGGCATCGACTTAACTAATACTCGAAAATCCTTTTCGTAAAAAAAATAGGGCTTGCGCAATAATTGCGCAAGCCCTACTGTTTTATAGGTGATTTTGTAAGATAGCTTACAATATTTGTTTTCACTAAAAAAGTACTTATGACACAAGACTTTACACAATTAGACTTAGTGCGTTTGGTTTACAATGAGACCAATGACTTCGAATCCAGAACAATCCGTTCGGAAATGAAAGGAAATTGGTCCATGAAAGAAGAGTATAAAGAATTGATGGCGGCTAAAAAAGCATTGCCAAAGGTGACTTTTTCCCCTTCTAACGAAGTTCTAAATAGCATCTTGCAGTATAGCCAATCGACTGCTTTAGAAACTTCTGTTGGCTGAGAATCATTGTAAATATAAAGCATCCAGAACCCCTTAGGAGTAATTTTCTAAGGGGTTTTGTCTGGAAACACCTATAATAGGGTATTTTGGTTTGAAAAAGAGATTTTTTATTAGACATTTACCTCCCCCCCCCTTATATTTGGGAAACACATTACTATAAATGAAGGGATTATCTGATAATTTCCCAATTAAAACCTTCCCACTTATGAAAAAAATAATTTTTGGAATTGTGATTTTGGCTTTGTTTGTCGCTTCATGTACTGATGGTTCTAGAAGAATTGACATCAATAGCAACCCAGTGCCTTTAGAGGCATTTGTTGGTCAGATAGATGTTATGACATCATTTCTTATCAACTCAAATAAAAACTCAGAGGGTGCACTTTTTCGTGTATTCAAAGAGTACGAGTCCAACCCTGAAAAGGGATTTCAGATGGCGTTCGAGAATGGCTATCTAGATATTGTGAAATTTAAAGGAATTGCCACTGAACTTGAAAAAAAAGGAAAAGCTGTTAAGGATAATTTCACTGAAAAAGAGTTCCTGGCCTATCTCAATGAGAGAAACGGAAATACTGCCTCTTTGGGGCAAGGTCCTTGTTCAAGCACTTTCGATATTACCGTACTAGCAGCGTCTGCTGAATATGGTGCATGCTTGCTTAGCTCACTTACTACTACTGGGGGTACCGCTGCCAGCCTATGTACTTTTGCTTATGGGCTTGCAGTTTCTATAGCAGATGATAAATATGAAAAATGTATGGAAGAAACTTATGGTGATAATGACCCTGGGTAATAATGGAACTTGGCCGATATGTGATTGTGATTTTTTGATAATAAAAAAGTGTTAAAATGAAATATATAATAGTTTTAGTTGTCCTTTCTCTTTTATCGTTTGCTTCTTGTGATTTGTCGGAGGTCGCAGATGATAAAGAAGTTCTTTTTCGCCAAATATCAGAAGACCCGATTTTCATAGATTATAGCGATATGGTCGGGCTGCAAGCTAGCAAAGCTGCAATGGATGAATATGATTTAAAGGCAATAGGAAGAACGATGGATTTGTTTCCTGCCACGACGAGTGCCTGCGAACTTCCTAAAGATGCATTTAAGGAAATTAAAGGTGGGCTCTTGTACCTCGAAACGAGTTGCCGTTTAGGAAAGAGTCGTCGCTTGATGAAAGAGAAGTACCCAGAGTATTTTCAATTAAGTTCAGAAGACAGAACAAAGATACGTCGGTTGAGAGATATTTACACTGGACGTTCTCCTTTCGATGCAGCAAGGGAGGCAGCTTACAATAGAATTAGCTTGAATGAAAATTAGAATAATAGACATTATTCTATGTTCGATTTTGGTAAAAACAGTAAGCTATAAAAGAATGATATTCAATCTAATGTCTAAATACTAATTACTAAAATCTAATGAATAAAAACATTTGTTGTATCATTGTTGATGTTTTAGCAGGTCTATAGCTTATGGTCGTTTAGTTGTGTCTCAACATTCGATAATGATTTAAAGGCTATTCGAAATACGTATTTTGAAAATATAGATAATTGCGAAAATGCATTTTCTGTTACAAGATGTGAAAGAGAGGCATTGGCGATGTATCGAAATGGTTTTGACGAAGCAGTGAAAAAATACGATAGATGTACAGTGGGTTTGATCTATTGATAGAGATGGAATGATCTAGGCTTATGGGTAGTACTAGCTTTGGTTAAGAGTATCTCCTGCAGGCTATCAGCCTTCAATGAAGAGAAACTTTTTGCAAAAAGAGTTTCTCTTCTTATTTCAATAAACTTTTTAAACGATATACAGAAATCCCAATAAAAGCCTATCTTTGCGCTGATTTTCAGGGGCTATGTTCAATGATTTCTTGAAAAGAAATTGTTATTTACACCTGAAGTACTAAAAAAGATATTACTTTATTAATAGATTGATTGAATCATTATGGCAAACGTAGGTCGTATCAAACAAATCATCGGAGCGGTAATCGACGTAAGCTTCTCTGATGCGGATGCAAAACTTCCAGAAATTTTGAACGCATTGGTCATTGATAGACCAAATGGCGAGCAATTGGTATTAGAATGTCAGCAGCACTTAGGAGAAGATTCGGTGCGTACTATCGCAATGGACGCGACAGAAGGTCTGACTAGAGGCATGGAAGTGAAAGATACGGGCGCACCGATAGCGATGCCGACTGGCGAGCAAATCAAAGGACGTTTGTTCAATGTTGTAGGAGAAGCAATTGACGGTATCGGTGGTATCAGCAAAGAAGGCAATGCAATGCCTATCCATAAAAAGCCGCCTCGTTATGAAGATTTGGCTACTGATATGGAAGTACTATATACGGGTATCAAGGTAATCGATTTGATTGAGCCTTACTTGAAAGGGGGGAAAATCGGATTGTTCGGCGGTGCAGGTGTAGGTAAGACCGTATTGATTCAGGAATTGATTAACAATATTGCGAAAGGATACGATGGTATCTCTGTATTCGCAGGTGTAGGAGAGCGTACGCGTGAAGGAAACGACTTGATGCGTGAGATGTTGGAAGCAGGTATCATCAACTACGGAAAAGACTTCTTACATTCGATGGAAGAAGGCGGATGGGATTTGAGCACAGTAGATTTCAATTCATTGAAATCTTCTAAAGCAACATTCGTTTTTGGTCAGATGAATGAGCCTCCAGGTGCGAGAGCGAGAGTGGCATTGTCTGGATTGACAGTAGCTGAATACTACAGAGATGGAGACTTGAGCGACCCAACCGGTGGTCGTGACATCTTGTTCTTCGTAGATAATATCTTCCGTTTTACTCAAGCGGGATCTGAGGTATCTGCCCTACTAGGTCGTATGCCGTCAGCGGTAGGTTACCAACCAACACTAGCAACCGAAATGGGTGTGATGCAAGAGCGTATTACCTCAACTAAAAGAGGTTCGATTACATCTGTACAAGCGGTTTATGTACCTGCGGATGACTTGACTGACCCGGCACCAGCGACAACGTTCGCTCACTTGGATGCAACGACGGTACTGTCCCGTAAATTGGCTTCTTTGGGTATCTACCCATCTGTGGATCCTTTGGATTCTTCTTCTAAAATCTTGAGCCCAGATATCGTTGGTGACGAGCACTACAACACGGCTCAAAGAGTGATCAACATTCTTCAGCGTTATAAAGAGCTACAAGACATTATCGCCATTTTGGGTATGGAGGAACTATCTGACGAAGATAAGCAAGCGGTATTCCGTGCGAGACGTGTACAACGTTTCTTGTCTCAGCCTTTCCACGTAGCGGAGCAGTTTACAGGTATTCCTGGTACGATGGTTTCTATCGATGAGACGATCAGAGGTTTCAACATGATTATGGACGGTGAATTAGACCATATTCCAGAATCTGCTTTCAACTTGAAGGGTGGAATCGATGATGTCATCGAAGCAGGTAACAAGATGTTGGCTGAAGTAGAAGAAGCGTAAATTGTGTTTTGTAGTTAGTAATTGGTACTTCGTACTATTTACTAACTACCAACTACCAAATACTATTCATTATGAATTTAACAGTATTAACACCAGGTAAAGAGTTGTTTAACGGGGCTATCACATCTGTGAAAGTGCCGGGCTTCAATGGTCAATTTGAAGTGTTGAAAAACCACGCTCCTATTGTATCTGCTTTACAAAATGGTGAAGTTCGTATCCTTCCTGCATCTGGTGAGAAAGTGACTTTCTCTATAGAAAAAGGCTTTATTGAAGTATTGAACAATGAAGTTTCTGTTTTGGTGCAAGGCGTAAAGGAATAAGATATAACACCCTATAAAGTTTTTTCTAAAACCGCTTCCATTCAATTGGAAGCGGTTTTTGTTTTCTCTAAAGGTATTTTTCAACAAAATCCCGATATTGACATTCATTCTAGAAAGAATACCCATGCTCAACACCTTTTATCCATCCAAAATATTACTGTTCGGAGAGTATACTGTTATCAATGGTGGTGACGCTCTAGCAATCCCTTTCAATGAGTTTGGTGGACAATGGAGAATGGGAGGCACGCTTGAAGAACAGATGCGCCTAAGGGAATGGTGTGCTTACCTAAAAGAACGGTTTAGGGATTTTGATAGCAAAAAAATGCAATCAGCCTTGGCTCAGGGAATGTATTTTGATTCGAATATCCCGACGGGCTATGGTTTGGGCAGTTCTGGTGCCGTCTGTGCTGCCGTTTACGATACCTTCTTTCTGAATAAAGAAGAAAATAAGGAACGACTCAAGGCGGTTTTTGCAGAGATGGAGGGTTTTTTTCATGGCAAAAGTTCAGGCTTGGACCCCTTAGTTTGCTATCTTCAAAAAGGAATTCTGATTGGGGGAAAAGGACGTGTTCAAACGATTGAATTACCGACCTTATCCAAAGGGAATAAGCAATTCTTCCTCTTAGATACAGGAATGCCACGAAAGACAGGCCCTCTTGTTGCGTATTATTTGTCCAAATTAGAAGGCGAGGCTTTTGCTCAAAAAATAGCGCAGGAATTATTGCCTGCTAATAATTCAATCATTGAAAAGTTGATGATTTCAGATTTCAAAGAAGTCGAAGCCTGCTTTCAAATCATCTCTGAGTTTCAATTAGCGTATTTTGAGAAGATGATTCCAGAGGGATTTCACTCTATATGGCGTAAGGGAATGTTAACGGACGATTATTATCTAAAATTATGTGGGGCAGGCGGTGGTGGTTTTTTGCTAGGGTTTTCATCAAAAAAAATCGACTTCGAAAAAATATTCTCACCTTACAGAATCCTCAAAATTTGAGCGCTTTACTAGAAAACTGTTAAGGATATTTTAAAATAGGAGATGAAATCCTACCACATCTATATAAATACTGCTAATCTCTAATTTTGGAACTATTCTTGTAGCTAAAAAAACTGTAATATTTTATACCTCAGCATACAATAAAAACTAATCTGTTAAGGTTTTAACACCGTAGTTAATTATATGTTAAGGTGCAAGGATGGTCTTTAGCCCGATAGCATTAATCTATATCTTGGGCTTGTATTTAACCTGTATTTTTAATTAAACAATTCCCTTATACGCGGCAAACTCTACACTTGACTAATCATTTTACGAATCTTC
This sequence comes from Saprospiraceae bacterium, assembly GCA_020630355.1. Classification (GTDB taxonomy): domain Bacteria; phylum Bacteroidota; class Bacteroidia; order Chitinophagales; family Saprospiraceae; genus JAHDBJ01. The sequence continues at coordinate 2,168 of JAHDBO010000072.1, read as the reverse complement.
GGTTTCTGTTTTAAAATAGATGAACAATCTTATTTTGAATCGACCAAAAAACGAATTAGATATGCAAGTTACGCCGCTTAGCGACCAACAGCTTATTGCCCAGTATTTAGATGGGAACGAACGCTCCTTTGAAGAGCTCCTCACTAGACACAGAAATAAAATTTACACTTCCATCTATCTTTTTGTCAAAGACCAAAGTCAGGCAGAAGATATTTTCCAAGAGGTTTTTATCAAAATCATAGATACGCTCCGTAAAGGGAAGTATAACCACGAAGGCAAATTCGTGCAATGGGCAATGCGTATTTCTTACAATATGTGCGTGGATCATTTCCGTCGCAACAAGCGTCGCCCGATTGTTGCTCCCACGGAGACCTTTGATATTTTTGATGTACTTCAATTGTCTGATGATGATGCGGAAGTCACGATGGTCAAAAGCGAAACGCACCAGAAAATCCGTAAACTGGTTGACTTGCTTCCAGAAGAGCAAAGAGAGGTTGTTATCTTGCGGCACTATGCCGATATGAGCTTCAAAGAAATTGCTCAATTGACGAGAGTGAGCATCAATACGGCATTGGGTAGAATGCGGTATGCATTGATTAATATTCGTAAAATGATAGAAGAAAAGCAGATAAGCCTGCATCAATGATATTTGCCGAAAGGCGGCGTAAAAATGCCATAATTCCGTACTACGGAGTTATGGCATTTTTGGTTTCTACCTGCGTATCATCCCTGATAAGAAGATAATAACGATAGCTCCTAAAGTGGCTTCAAAAATGGTAGAGATGATGCCAGAGCCAACGCTTACTCCTAGAATTGGTAATAACCAGCTTCCAAGAAAGCTCCCTAGTATACCTACAAAAATATTCCCTAGAATACCAAAGCCCTTTCCTTTCATGATTTTTCCGCCTAGCCATCCAGCAATGGCACCAACCAAAATGATATAAATCATAAGTTTTATTTTGTTCAAAATTTAGAGATGAAGAATCACTCATCAATTATCGTTCATCATCCATGAATTACGGATGAAAGTCAGAAATATTCGACGAAAGTCAGAGAAAAATCGTTACTTATTACGCTCTGTGACAAAAAGGACAAGCTCATGCAGGGCGGTCTTCGAGTCGCTATCAGGGAGAGCGGCGAGAATGTCCAAGGCTTCTTGCCGATAACGCAGCATGGCGTCTTTTGCATAATCCAGTCCGCCACTATTGCGCACAAAGTCGATGACTTCGGCTACTTTGTTAGGGTTTTCACTGTGCTTGCGGATGGTGTTGATGATTTCTTTTTTCTTGGATCGGCTCGTGTTTTCCAAAGCATAAATCAAGGGCAAAGTCATCTTTTTCTCCTTGATGTCGATACCGAGCGGTTTGCCGACATCATCCGTTCCAAAATCAAATAAATCATCTTTGATTTGGAAAGCAATGCCTGCTTTTTCTCCAAAGAGGTGCATTTTTTCAATGACCGCCTCCTCTTTGGTGCAAGAAGCGGCGCCCATACTACAAGCCGCTGCAATCAAAGAAGCCGTTTTTTGTCGGATGATTTCGTAGTAGTCTTTCTCTTTGATGTCCAATCGACGCGCTTTCTCGATTTGGAGCAATTCGCCTTCTATGATGACCTTCACGGCATTGGATACGATTTTGAAAGCTCGATACTCCTCATTTTCCATCGAAAGGAGCATCCCCTTCGAGAAAAGGTAATCCCCGACCAATACCGCAATCTTATTTTTCCAAAGCGCATTGACAGAGAAAAACCCCCGACGCTCGAAGGAGTCGTCAACGACATCATCGTGGACTAAAGTAGCAGTATGCAACAGCTCAATCAGTGAAGCGGCATGATAGGTGGAGCCGTTGGGCTGTCCGAACATCTTGGCAGCCAAAAAAACGAACATTGGACGAACTTGCTTCCCCTTGCGCCTGACGATGTAGTACGTGATTTTATCCAGCAGTGGCACATGGCTTTGCATGGCTTCTTTGAAGTGTTTCTCAAATGCTTTGAGCTCTTCGTCGATAGGTTGTCGGATGCTTTTTAAGGAGTTTGCCATATTGCCACTTAGTTAACGATCCAATGTGTATTTTTGTAGAAGTAATCGTCAATTTCTATTTGACAAGTACCAAACAAAAAAGGAATCATGGATTGGAACAGCCACAAAGATATAAAGGTTGAGGGAAAAC
>JAHDBO010000399.1 GCA_020630355.1 Saprospiraceae bacterium | reverse complement strand
TGGAAAAATACCGATAGAAGAACAAGAGGCGTTACCAAGTTTGTAGTAACAGATAATGGTAAGAAAATCCAAGTGTATGGTTCTTGTTCTCCTAGAGACTGTGATTGGGGTAAAAAGACTTTAACGAAATCAGGCTCTAGCTATAAAGCTACCTTCAAGCAAGGGTTTGGAGATAAATATGTAACCATTAGCTCTGCTTCGGGTGGACGAATGAAGATGACCGTAAAGGCAACCTATAAAGACAGTCGACCTACAAAGACAAACACCTATTACTTCAAAAAGTAAGGTAGTCTCAAAATGAATTATCTGTCCCCTTTCTGCTTCGGCAGGAAGGGGATTTTCTTTTTGGGGATATAGTTGTTTCTTTGCAGCATGAAAAATAACGCTACTCAAAAATCTATTTATACCCAGCCGTTTTGGTTGCTTTGTTGGAGTGCACTGTTTTTTTCAACGAGTTTTAATATGATTATTCCCGAACTACCGCAATACCTTCGAGAGCTAGGTGGAGAAGAATACGTAGGGATGATTATTGGTTTGTTTACAACGACAGCTGGTCTGTCGAGACCTTTTAGCGGTAAATTGACGGATACGATTGGGAGAAAACCCGTCATGTTGTTTGGAGCAGCGGTTTGCGTGATTTGTGGATTGATGTACCCTTTGATAAGTTCGGTTTTTGCTTTCTTGGCACTGCGGATGGTACATGGTTTTTCTACTGGTTTTACGCCAACGGCAATCGCTGCTTATGTGGCAGATGTGACGCCTCCTAATCGAATAGGGGAAGCAATGGGCATCAATGGTGTATTCTTTGGTTCGGGTATGGCTATCGGTCCTGCTATTGGGAGCGCAATCAAATTGCACGCCTCCTACGATATGCTTTTCCTTGTTTCTACTTTTTCGGCAGTGATTTCTATCATTTTGGTAATAAAAATGAAAGAAACCCTAGCACAGAAAGAGCCTTTTAAATGGCATTTATTACAAATAAAAAAACACGAAATCGTAGAGCCTAAGGTTTTTTCTCCTGCTTTGATTACCACACTGAGTTATGCGTCGCTCGGCGTATTGTTGACCCTGATTGCAGATTGGACGGTACATCTCGGAATCGCTTACAAGGGATTGTTCTTCATCGTTTATACCATCTTTTCTCTATTGGTACGCTTTGTAGGAGGCAAAACATCGGATATTTATGGTCGAAAACCCGTCGCTTATATGGGGTTGTTCCTCTTGTTTTTAGGGCTTACGATTATGGCTTGGTGGCAGTCTGTACTTGGCTTATTAGTGGGCGCTTCCATTTATGGAATGGCAATCGGCATTATCTGGCCAGCGGTCAGTGCTTGGACGATTGACCTAAGTGATGCCCACCTTCGAGGGCGGGCGATTGCTACCAACTTCATAGCTTTAGAAGTAGGAATAGGGGGCGGTGCTTA
>JAHDBO010000071.1 GCA_020630355.1 Saprospiraceae bacterium | reverse complement strand
CCTCACTGAGAGACGAACGACCATTTCTAAGGGTTGAACGACAGGATTAGATTATGGTGTCAGGTTTGGAATGATGAAATAGTCAATTTACATTCTATTGACTACTATATCCAATTGACCCAATCTGAAAAAGAGAGGGTATTGTAAAATGCCCCTGCCTTAATAAATAGGGAGGTCTTGCTAGAACACCATCGAATAACAAATCAAAGAGCTGAGGTGTATTTGGGCATCTTGGAACAAACTGGTCATTCTTTCACCCCCGTCACGACATTCCATTTGCAAAATGGGAAGAATGCGTTTTTTATAAGGTTGAAGGGAAGAATGTAAAATAAGTTGATCTGCTTCGATATTCAATTGACTTGAAGCCCAAACAAAAAAGCGCCTTTCAATTGCTTGAAAGACGCTTTTGGAGGTCGGTAGCGGATTTGAACCGCTGTACGAGGTTTTGCAGACCTCTGCCTAACCGCTCGGCCAACCGACCATTAATTTCGGATGGCAAATATAATGGATTTTTCATTATCTCGCCACTCTCTAATGATATAAATATTTATTTTTAAAAAGTTTTAAAGAACAATGGCTTAAAAACTGTCCAATCAATGGAACGAATTTTAATTTTTAAACTAGAAAATCAGCTAATTAGTTCCGTCAAGGTTTATTTTTGTCCGTATGGAAAAGTACTTGCTTCATTTGGTCTTATTAGCTTCAATGAGCTTGGTTTTGGGCTGCATCCAAAAGGAAATACCTGAACCAGAAAACATTTATGTCGATGTTCGGCTCGAATATCAAGCTATCGCACAAGAACTGAAAGCGACTGCCGTACTCCATATTGGGGACGGACTGGATAAGCGACCCATTTTTGCGGAGGATAAAATCGCTTTGAACGGTGTAAAAATGCTGAAAATCTATAAACCCAACAAAGGGCTTTTTTATCAATTAGAAAGTGAAGAGCTGGAGGAAAACTTCTTATTTACGTTTGAGGATTATCAGAAAAAAAACTACCGAATCAATATTCCATTCGGAACACTGCAAGTCCAACAAAAAAAGCAAAACCGTTATCCTAAAGGAAAATCCATTTTTCTAGCGGCAAACATTCCTAATCTTCAAGCAACAGAGCAGGTATTTGCTGCTTTTATCGTGCAAAGCAAACTGATGCCCCCCATTGAAGTGGAGTATAAAAAAGGAACGCTCATCTTACCCACCGAGCATTTACCAAAAGGGAAAATCAAAGCCTTTTTCTATCGACTCAACCGATTGAATATCGAAGAGGAAAAGACGACTATCAAGGTGCAAAGCAAGGCGATTTCTGATTTAATCGAGTTCGAGATATTTTAAAAATAAAAGTTCAAAAAGCAAAAAAAGCGCAATCCCTACGGCGTTTTCAATCGTATTTTCTACCATAAAAGACAAAAAGAGCATTGTCTTGAACAGGGTCAACAGTTTGAAACGACGGCTTTTTTTATACCAAAAACTGTAACCAAACGCTGCCAAGAATAGAACCACCCCCAACAAACCCGAACCTGCCCAAACGGTCAGTAGTTGATTGTGCGGCATCTTATAGAGCTGCCTATCCATAGATGGGTAATGTGTTTCGTAATGATTCCAGACTTCGTGTTTTAAGTCTCCTGCACCGACACCCAAAACAGGGTTTTCCTTGGCTATTTGCCAACCAATCTGCCACGACAACCAGCGTTGCCCATCAGAATAACCAATGATTTCCCCCTCTTGGAATTTCTTAAAATCCCAAACGACGTAATTCACTTTCTTTTGAAAACTGGGGACAAACTTATAAGCCATCAGGGGCAAAGTCAACAAAAAAACCAACATTCCAATCCCCAAAAAATAGCGTCTAGAACGATAGATGTACTCCATTATATAGTAGAACACCAAAGCATAGAACAAGACCAAACCGCTTCTAGCCGCCAGAATGTGTAAAAAAACAACCAGAAAAAGACCGATTCCGATTTGAAGAGGGCGTTCCCATTGATGTTTTAACACAAATTGCTTTCGCCACAGCTCTATTAAGAGCATTATCCCAACGACGACCATCAAACTATATCGAATATGATTGACCGCATGTGTAATGGCATCGCCTTTTCCAACTTCTTCCGTTGCCTGCTCAAAATTGAGCCAATACGCCCATAGCACTTTTATACTACCGAACACAAGCAGCAACACAAAGACATAAAACAAGCGGTGCAAATCCTTTTTCGTCCAATTGGGCACACTGAACAGGGCAAAAGGAAGCATCAAAAAGGGTAATTTAATCATCAAGCGATTGTGCATATATGCGCCCGATTCGGTAGAGTAGGGTAAGGTCATCGCTACAATGAAAAAGAAAGCCATAAGCATCCAATAAGAGGGATAGCACCAGAAATCAGACCAGTTTTGTTTTAGTTTTTTTCTAAAAATGGGCCGATTACTCTCCCATTGGAATACGGCGAGTACGGACAGGGCTATCATGGCTATGGAAAGCATCATCTGTGCATCTAAGACCAAACCCAACATCCAAAGGAGCACAAAGGCGGCGGCTTGTGCTTTGTAAGAGGTGAGTAATATTTTGATGTAATCGAGCAGAATGGTTTTTAATTTATTTTCGTCAACGAATTTCTTTTTTTATTACCAAAATCCAAGGTTAGTATTGTTCTTTTTCCAGCAAAAAAGAACCAAAATGCCGTCGAAATCGCACATTTCTCAAAATTTAATCTTTGACTCTCCTTCGTCGAGCAAGATTATAATTTTGGAAATTGCTTTTTTTCGACATATTCAAAAATATGGGACTGAATTTTGAATGGGTCAAAGGTCTTGTATTTACTAAGGATTTAAAATCTCTCATGCACAAAACCGTTTAGAATAATTACTAGCATAAATAAACAAATCAACTACCCAGTCCAATTGTCAGCAGTACTTCAATCCACAATAAGTTGTGGTTGTTCTTTGTGTGTCAAACGAACTTTGACGCCGTATTGCTTCCTGAGGTGTTTCGTCAAGGTATCTGCTGCGTAGACCGAACGGTGCTGTCCGCCTGTACAGCCAAAACTGACCGATAGATAATCAAAATTGCGCTCGATATAATTCTCTACTGCTCTTCCGACTGTTTTATAGACTTCCTCCATGAATTGGGGCATTTCAGAATTGCTGAGCAGGAATTTTTGCACTGATTCGTCCCGTCCTGTCAATTGTTTATAAGGCGTATATCGTCCAGGGTTGTGCAATGCCCGACAATCGAAGACAAAGCCACCGCCGTGCCCAGAAGTGTCTTTTGGAACACCACTTTTTTTGTAGGAAAAGGAACAGACATCAACGAGTAAGGGGCTAGCCTTTCCTTTTTTCACGTCATAGCCTGCAAATCTTTCCGCCTGCACCAATTCCGTCAAACATCGACGCAGGTAAGGCAAGTCTAAGGGAAGTTTCCAATCTTCCAAAAAAGCTTTCAAATTCGCCAATGCCAGAGGGATGCTTTCCTTAAAATGTGCTTTCCCTTCAATCAAACCTCTCAAGCCATAGGCTCCTAGTACTTGCAGCGTCCGTAGCAACACAAAACCCTCAAAATGCCGTTTGAAATCGGGATGAACCGACGTATATTTATTAGCTTCTTCTATATAGAAATCGAGTAATGCCTCCCGTTTTGCCTTAGGGATTTTGGCTTTTGCTTGGTACAATAAGGCAACCACATCATAGGGCAGCGCGCCTCGTTTGCCTCCTTGAAAATCTATAAAATAGGGTTTTCCCTCTTTTATTAAAACATTACGCCCCTGAAAATCCCGAAACATAAAGTAGTCTCTAGGGACTTTATCCAAGTAGGCGGTCAATGCCTGAAAATCTTTTTCCAGTTTGGATTCATCCACTTCCAAGCCAGATACACGCAAGAAATAATACTTAAAGTAATCCAAATCCCAGCGCATGGCCTCGGCATCAAAATCCTGTCCATTGAAACAAAGACCATAATCCAAATCTGCTGCCCCTTTGGTTTGTAGCTGTGCCAGCGCAGCCAGCGTTTTTTTGTACAAATTCCAGATAGGTTCTAAATTTTCTCCTTTCTTCCTTGCATCCAGAAGTTTTTCTAGGAGAGCAGTTCCTTCAATCTCTTCTTGGAGATAGACCTGCTCTTCTAGTTCGACTTGATAAATCTGGGGGACGGGCACTCCATTTTCATAAAAATGTTGTGCGAATCCCACAAAGGCTTCATTCTCTTCTTGATGTTGATGATAAGTTCCTATAGCTTTATATTCATTTGCCGAAAGGCGAAAATAACGCCGATTAGAACCCGACAAAGGAAGTGCTTCAATAGTTGTCGCTACTGTTCCGAACTGTCGTTCAAACAGTCTTTGCAATTGTTCCAATACTAATTCCTTCTCTATCATTTTTTACCCGTCGTTTTAAGATACAGACGCTCTACCTTTTCCCTTGCCCAAGAGGTTTTGCGCAAAAACTTTAGGCTCGATTTAATCGAAGGCTCATGATTGAAACAACGAATATTAATCCGTTTCCCCAATTCCTCAAAGCCATAAACCGCCACTAGATACTCCAAAATATCCACCAAGCGAATGCCATGCAATGGATTGTTGGGTTGAGAATCAAGATTTTTATTGTCTTGCATATAGAAGGATATGAAAATAGAGGAGTTATTTCTTAAAAATATTTTTAAACTTTTTGGGCAATTCTAGCTCGAATTGCATTTTTTCTTTGGTGACAGGATGCTCGAACACCAAACTGCTCGCTTGTAAATATAAACCTTTCCCAAAGTTTTTCAACTGCCCTGTCGCATAATCTTTATCCCCCAAAATCGGGTGTCCGATACTCGCCAAGTGCTTTCGCAGTTGATGTCTTCGCCCCGATGAAGGCCGTAGTTCAAGCAGATTGAGGCGGTCATATCGCTCAGACGCAACAGCATCAAGCACCTTATAATAAGAGGTCGCTGACTTACCGTCAATGGGGGTTTTGACAATACCTTCCTGCTCCATTGCTCCAGCGCTTAGAGCGTGGTAAGTCTTTTGGATTTGATGGTTTTCAAACTGTTGGTTGAGTGCCGTCAGGCAAGAGGCAGTTTTCCCGATTAGCACTAGCCCACTCGTCGCATAATCCAGTCGATGGGCAGGCTGTGGGTATGGGAGGGCGTCTTTTTCTTGGCTTTGCGCCAAATTATGGGGCAGTGCATTTGCCAAGCTCAAATAGGCATTGCCACTAGTGATGATGCCCCCTGGCTTCCGTACTACTGCTATACAATCGTCCTCAAATATGACCTCTAAAGGAAATTCTAATGGCTTTTTAGCTTGGTTTGAATTTGCTTGTCGCAAAACAAGCACCTCTCCGCCTTGTAGCCAATCCCCCGTTTTGCCTACTTGCCCATTTACCGAAAGGTAGCCTTTTCGAATGGCTTTCTTCATGCCTTTCCTAGAAGGGATTGCCTCGAAAATACCTACGCAATAATCGGACAGACGGATGGGATGAGAGCCTCCCTGAACAATATGTTTTTCAATTTTTTCCAAAAAAAATAAAAAATAATCAGTCGTACAAGGTAAGATTTTTGACCAATATGAAATGTATACATGAACCTCCTTATCAATTAAATCATTATCACAATATAAAAAATCATGAAAAAATACATGTTCAAGCTCCTTGCCCTTTTTGCTCTAAGCTTTCTAATGTTCAGTACCTCTTGTGAACCAGACGATGGAATGGATCCAGAGTGCGATGCGACCAACAGTATCTTCAGCCAACTTTACGCTGACTTGAGCACCCGCAGCAACTATCAAGACAAAGTAACGATGGATACAGAAATCCACGCTTACACCTTCACTTTGAGCACGACAGAGGAAGTCTGCAAGATTGGTTATCAAAGCCAACCGGGCGTGGCAAGTACGCCTTATATTATGGAAATAGTAGACAACAGCACTGCAAGTCCCACAGTCATATATAGTGGCAGCCATGTTTTTTCGGATACGAATACTAGTTACGTAACGCCAACTAGCACTGTTATTCTACAAGCAGGGACTTCTTATACCATCAAACGCATCCAAACCAACTGGGGCACAAATATTGGAAACACTATCGGTCGATTAGTTGAAAACCGACAAGGCATGTCCTTCCCTTACACTTACAATGGGATGACGATTAGCTCGGCGGATTTCTATCAGAGAGGAGGACCTGTGCCCAATTTCGCTGTCCCCTACATTGACCTTGTTTTCAGGTAATCAATACAATTAAAAAGCACCAAACTTCTATGGCTCGGTGCTCAGTGATCCCGACGGGTCTCGAACCCGCTACCTCCGACGTGAAAGGCCGGTGACTCGCGCCACTTCGTCCTCGGGACCTTCAGTGATTAGTAACTGATAATGAAGAGTGAAGAATGAATAACGTAAATCATTCATTCTTCACTCTTCATTACTTCATTTTAGAAGCCCGCAAGGGATTTGAACCCTCACCCTCCGCTTCAAAGGCGTCTATGCTGACCATTACACCAACGGGCTATGCTTCTACCCGCTGCTGGCCAGTCATAGTGATGTCAGTGTCTCGATCTTTCATATTCGTTTGTTTTGATGGTTAAAAAATCAATTCTTCACTCTTCACGCTTCATTATTAAAGTTGCCCCGGAGGGACTCGAACCCACAACTCCTCCGTTAAAAGCGGAGTACTCTAGCCAATTGAGTTACGAGGCATTTTTTTAGTTGATAGATAAAAGATAGTGGGGGAACTTTGACACTAAGCTATTCTCTTTACACTTTAATCTTTCAACTACATCGTTGTGCGACCAAGACTCGAACTTGGAATGTCGTCGTATCAGGACGATATGTTGCCATTACATCATCGCACATTGTCTTACCATAGATGATGAGTAATAGATTTTATTCTAAAATCAGATATTAGTAATTAGTCTTTAGATATTAGATTGAAAATCATTCTTTTATAGCCTAATGTTTTTACCAAAATCGAAAATAGAATAATGTCTAATGAATGATGACACATTCAAGACCCAACGATATGAGATAGAAATAGAAAGAAAAAAAGTGCTGGTGCTTAGGCTGTACTAGCCCTCGGCGGGATTTGAACCCGCTGCCTTTAGAACCCAAATCTAACGATCTATCCAATTGATCTACGAAGTAGCACCAAGCGTCAGTATCTTTCTTTTCTTCTATAAAATGGTTTTGTTGTAGCCGTCCTTAATAGCTACAACCTTTGTATAAGCGATTAAGAATGGATTGGAAGAACCTCTTCGATTCGTTCCTGTTTAATCTGTCGTTCAATTTTCATTGCCATGATAAAAGGACTTTTTGATTTTTAAACGCCGTTTTTTAGCGTGTTCAAAGGGATAAACTTAAGGGAGGAGAGATTAGTTCCTTAGTAGGGGAATTTATTTGAAAAAAAGATTTCTGAATATCATTTTCCGATACAAAACCTCGAAAAAATAGAATCTAATAAATCGTCAGTATGAATTTCACCAGTAATCGACCCAAGGTGATGGAGCGCAGCACGGATGTCCATGGCGACGAAGTCGGAAGTGATGCCTGACGCCATGCCAGTAAGAACAGCCGAAAGGGATTCGTCCGATTTTTGTAGGGCATCGAAGTGGCGCGCGTTGGTGACAATGGTGCTTTCTGTTTTGATTTCTCCTTGGATAACCAAATCGTAAAGTGCTTGCCGAACAGCGTCTATATTTTCTTTTCTTCCTGCTGAAATAAATAAGGTTTTGTAGGAGATTTTGGAGGTATCCATTGCCCAATTGCCTAGGAGGTCGATTTTATTACCAATGACCAAAACAGGTAAATTCGCCCTAGCCAATTTTTCCAAATCTTCCTCCACTTCACTTATAGGCAGGGTCGTCACATCAAAAACATATAGCAGTACGGAGGATTGTTCAATTTGCTCAAAGGTTTTTTCCACACCAATGGATTCGATTTGATCCTGCGCTTCTCGGATACCTGCCGTATCTACTAGACGGAATTGCACGCCGTTGATATTCAGGTTTTCCTCGATGACGTCACGAGTTGTTCCTGCGATGGCAGAGACGATAGCCCGTTCTTCATTGAGTAAAGCGTTGAGCAGGGTAGACTTCCCTGCATTGGGACGACCAGCGATAACGGTACTTACGCCTGTTTTCAATACGTTCCCTAGACGAAAGGAATCCATCAACTGTCGTATCAAAGTTTGTATTTTTTGAATCAAGGCTTTTAAATCGTCCCGATTCGCAAACTCCACGTCTTCTTCTCCAAAATCTAGCTCTAACTCTATCAATGCCGCAAAATCAATCAACTCTTGGCGCAAGCCTTGAATCCGGTCTGAAAAACCACCCCGCATCTGCCGCATCGCCAAGTCGTGTGAAGTCTCCGAGGAGGAAGCAATCAAATCTGCCACCGCCTCCGCTTGAGACAAGTCCATCTGCCCATTTAAGAACGCTCGTAAAGTAAACTCTCCTGGCTTTGCCATTCGGGCACCATTTTCTATAAAAAGTTCAATGATTCGCTGTAATACGTATGGTGAGCCATGACAAGAAACTTCTACTACATTTTCTTTGGTGTAAGACTTGGGGGCTTTGAACAAGGACACTAATACCTCATCAATAACATTCCCTTTGCTGTCTCGAATCGTCCCAAAATGAATCGTATGACTTTTTTGGTTTTCCAGTTTTTTCCCGAAGAAGCATGTATCTGCAATTTGAATCGCCTCGTTTCCAGAAAGACGAATGACACCAATTGCTCCGATGCCCGGTGCTGTAGCCAATGCTACAATGGTATCCCCTAATCCTTTTGCCATATTATTCATGGTGCAAAAGTACGAACAGCATCAATAATTCGATAACAACCGATATGTTCAAAATTGAATTCTACCTAAAAAAACTAGTTTCAGGACGTTTTTTGTCAAAAAACTTAAATTTAAAACAAGGAATAAATAAGCAATTTCGCTCACAAACAAAAGTAATTT
>JAHDBO010000398.1 GCA_020630355.1 Saprospiraceae bacterium | reverse complement strand
TTATCCTTAAATTTGCGCCACTTTGAGAATAACTGAACACACACTTTATATCTAACTACTTTCGTAGAATAGGTATTCATTAAAATCAAAACAAGTCGTGGCACTTATAAAATCTATCTCTGGCATTAGAGGCACTATTGGCGGAAATGCAGGGGACAACTTGACTCCACAGGATATTGTGGAATGTACTGCCGCTTTCGGGCACTGGGTAAAAACACAAACTGGAAATAAAAAAATCGTTATTGGTAGGGATGCTAGAATCTCTGGCGAAATGGTCGCTGGTCTCGTCATCCAAACCTTGAGAGGCGTAGGTATTGATGTAGTGGACTTAGGTCTATCTACCACGCCTACTGTAGAAGTCGCTGTACCGATGGAAAATGCTGGTGCAGGTATCATCCTAACCGCTAGCCACAACCCTAAGCAGTGGAACGCCCTCAAATTCGTCAATCATAAAGGAGAATTTATTTCAAAAAAAGACGGAGAGGAGGTTTTGAATCTTATTGCTGAAGGCGCAATCGAGTATGCAGATGTGGATGAACTAGGAAGCTATGAGCAGAATAACGATTATATCCAAAAACACATCGACGCTATATTCGACTTGGAATTGGTCAATGTGGATGCGGTCAAAGCCAAGAAATTCAAAGTAGTAGTCGATGCTGTAAACTCTACGGGTGCAATCTCAATGCCGCCCTTATTGGAGCAGATGGGTTGTGAAGTCATCTTGATTAATGGTGAACCAAACGGACACTTTGCCCACAATCCCGAGCCACTTCCTGAGAACTTATCCGAACTTTCTAGTGCGGTCTTGTCCAATGGTGCTGACCTAGGCATCGCTGTTGACCCTGATGTGGACCGCTTAGCATTGGTCTGTGAGGACGGGGAAATGTTTGGTGAAGAATATACCCTTGTAGCCGTAGCAGATTATATTTTAAAACATAAAAAAGGGAATACTGTCTCCAACCTATCTTCTACTCGTGCGCTAAGGGATGTTACTGAAAAACATGGAGGTACTTACTCGGCTGCTGCCGTTGGTGAGGTAAACGTAGTCACCAAAATGAAGGAAGTTGGAGCAGTGATTGGTGGTGAAGGAAACGGTGGGGTCATTTATCCTGCCTTACATTATGGCAGGGATGCGCTGGCAGGTGTTGCTTTGATTTTGTCTTACTTAGCCGATTATGGCAATCCCATTTCTTTCTTGAAAAACAGCTACCCTGACTATACCATTTCTAAGAATAAAATTCAGCTCACGCCAGAGATTGACTTGGATAAAATCTTCGAATCTCTAAGTAGCAAATACGCCAATCAACCTCAAAACACCATTGATGGCTTGAAAATAGAATTTGATACGGACTGGATTCACTTACGTAAGTCCAATACCGAACCGATTATCCGTATTTACACAGAGAGCAGCTCTAAGGTCATCGCTGAAAACCTAGCGGA
>JAHDBO010000070.1 GCA_020630355.1 Saprospiraceae bacterium | reverse complement strand
AGATTGAAAATCAATCTTTTTTAGCCTATTGCTGATGTTGAAATCGAAAATAGAACAATGACTAATATCTGTGTAGTTTGATTGTATTTATTCTGTATGTTTCTAAGCAATGGAAAACAGTCTACTCCTGCAATGAAATACTACAAAATGTATCATTTACCATTTTATTTGCACCCGCAAATATCGTGTATATATACAACGAGTTATCGATTTTTACTTTATTTTTTGAGTTCAATTTTATAAAAAATTAACGTCTTAGAGGTTTTAACGATAGTCGTTCATCAAAAACATCCGATAAATTTGTCCATATTTTAAATTATTTCATCTGATTCCTTGGCTTTAATTATTCTTTAATCGTTATCTCTGATATATTTGCTATTAAAACCAAAGAATTTGTCGGATAGTATCGTTATAATACCAACCTACAACGAGAAAGAGAACGTCGAAAAAATCATCAAAGCGGTCTTCTCTCTAAAAAAACGCTTCCACATCCTTATTGTGGACGACGGCTCTCCCGATGGCACTGCCGATATTGTTAGGCGGATGCAAAAGGCCTTTCCAGGGCAATTACATATAGAAGAACGGACGGGCAAACAAGGACTTGGTACAGCTTATTTGCATGGCTTTTCTTGGGGTTTGCAACAAGGCTATGAATATCTCTTCGAGATGGATGCTGATTTTTCGCACAGTCCTTTTGATTTGGAACGGCTCTACGATGCTTGTGCCAGTCAAGGCGCAGATGTGGCAGTTGGTTCTCGCTACACCAAGGGCGGAAAAGTTGAAAATTGGCCTTTCGACCGATTATTTCTTTCGAGAGGAGCCTCCTTTTACGTGCGGATGATTACTTGGATGCCTGTCAAAGACCCTACGGCTGGATTCAAATGCTACCGCAGAAAAGTATTGGAACAAATCGACTTCCAAAAAATCACCTTCGTTGGTTATGCTTTTCAGATACAGATGAAATTTGCGGCTTACACGCTAGGGTTTGAAATTAAAGAAGTACCGATAACTTTCCGTGACCGAGAAGAAGGTGTTTCTAAAATGAACTTGAGTATCGTCCATGAAGCGATTTTGGGAGTCCTAGTGATGCGATGGAAGAGCTTTTTCAATTCGTACAAAAAAACCGCCAAAAGCAAAGTTGCTTAAGACGGTTCCTCTCACTTATTTTTTTAGGTTACAATCCAAAGACTTTATAGCCGCTAATATCAAATACCGAGCGGTCGATATCGTCAAAAATGTAATTTTTGTAGTGGACGATGGTTTTTTCCTTTCCGTTTTTAGAGATGGTTTCCGCTAGGACAGGAATACCCTGTACCTCGCCTGCTTGACTGCCAAAAGGACTGTTTTTTATATCATATTTGAAACCAAAATTGGACATCAATTTAGTGAAATCCACATCAACAGATTCATCTATCCAAGCGTTGGTTGTATAGTCTTTAGCCTCGACGATATATTTTCTACAATTACGCCCATCTATAGCTTTGAAATCCGTCGTCTTTGTGATTTGATAAGCATCTTCATTGCCTGCACCAAATTTTACTTTCATTGGCTTTGAAGAAATCAACATATCCCCAGAGCCTGGGTACATATAGATTCTTTTTTTGGCAGCGAAGAAAAAGAATTTGGAGGTCGTTTCTCCTGTTTGTACGGCCAACATTGATTTGTCTTTGTCTAGGACGAAACTATTGGTGATTTTACCGTTCTTCCTTAACTTTCCCTTTTTGTATAGCTCCATTTCCACATCAAAAGAACAAACATAGGGGCTAGGGCTGTAGTCTATTTCACTAGATACAAGCACTTCGTCTTCTTTATCCTCTATCTCTTCTTCTAGGATTTCTTCTATCATTTCCTCGACTTGTTCCTCTTCGGTGGTTTCTGTTTCCTTGTTTTCCTCCTTATCTTTTTTACCAAACAAACCTTTCAGACCTTTTTTGACGGAATCGTAGGCCTTATCCACGGCTTTATCGGTTTCATTATCGACTTCTTGGTTGGCTCTGTCCTTTGCCCGTTGAGCAGCACGCTCTTTTTGTTTTTTGAATAATCCACCCAATTGCGCTTCAGCAGGGTTGATAAATAATGTCATCGAAAATAAAATTGCAATGAGGTATTTCATGGTTCTAGAAATTATAATGGTTTTAAATACATTCTTTAGTACTTCCTGTTTCACTTTCGTGAACTGTGGTTGTATTTATTTTCAATATTATTTCTAAAAGAGAGGGTGCAGTCGGCAGTCGGCAGTCGGCAGTCAGCAGTCGGCAAATTGGTGGGTTTTGAAATTTTAAGTCCAAATATTCTACTTGAAACAAATTTTACCCGAAACCCGAAACCCGAAACCCGAAAAAGCAACCCCCACTAGCAATGCAGCTAGTGGGGGTGTACATACCCAAAAAAATACTGAAAAACCTCTGATTAATCGTTGTCGGTACAGCTTTCTTTAAGTGCTTGTAGCGCTTCTTTGCTGGCTACTTCTACCTGATTACCCTCTTCGTCTTCTACTGTGATGGGGAATACCAAAGTCGGTCGCTCCGCATCTTCACCAGCTGTTTCTTTATAAGACCTGATAGCGTCTTTCATCGCTGCCCTGTCTTCAAATGTTTGTACTTCCCCACCGATATTGAGACTGATAGGAAAGACGAGTTTGAAACAGTGATGTCCTCGACCACCTTTGCACTTGCCCTTGTCTCTTGGCTTGTCGAATCGACTGCCACATTCTCTCCTCAATTCTCTAAGTGCTTCTCTAGAGTCCACATCTATGATTTGTGCTTCTTCGTTGATGACTTGAATTGGGAAGGCCAATTGAGGTTTGTTCTCCCTGCTTGGTTTTACATCATTCGTCTCATACCAAGTTTTTATGGTTTCAAATAAGTTTTCATAGTCGCTCGCTTCAGCGGTAGTGCCATCGGAAAAAGTGACTGAAAGTGGGAAGACAAACTCCAAGCAACGTCCTTTTCCTACGGCATCTCCTTGGAAATCGGCAATAGCACCATCCGTGAAACTTTGAATATCCAATACTTCAAGAGCATTTTTTTCTTCGCAAGAAGTGAAAATAACAGCACAAAAAGCGATTAGCGCAAAGGCAACAGTTTTTAAATTTCTTTTTAACATCTGTATGATTTTTGATTTTAAATATTTGGTCTAAAAAGACACTTTTTCATGAAATTCAATCGAATATTTGATTGCTTACATGGGGATAAGTCCTAGCTGCTTTTTTTGTACTCACTTTTTTAAAAAAAAATTAAAAAATAATTTTCGACTATATTTAGGGCAGACTTTTAAATCAAAATATACAATGTCTGACCAAGAACTCTGGCGACAATTACAAACAGGGAATCACAATGCTCTTGAAAAAATATATAGGGCGCATTTCTCTTATTTATATAATTATGGAAGACGTTTCTCCTCTGATGAAGCAACAGTAGAAGACGCTATTCAGGATTTATTTGTCGAAATTTGGAATAATCGCTCAAAATTGTCGACTACGGATGCCATTCGTCCTTATTTGCTAGTGGCGCTCCGCAGGAAATTATTTCGTGCCAACAAGAAGAATATCAAAAACACAGGGATAGAACTGGAGGAAAAACATTTCGATGTCGTATTGGCAATTGACCAAATCATGGTCAATAACGAAATGGATGCCGCCAAAAAGAACCAACTAAAAATAGCATTCGAGCAACTGAGCAGTCGCCAAAAAGAAGTACTCTACTTGAAATACTATGCCGATATGGATTACAATGCCATTTCGGAAGCAATGGGTTTAAACTATCAATCTTCGAGGAATTTAGTTTTCAGAGCCTTGCAGAAATTAGCTAAGTTGATGACTTTTGTATTGGTTTTTCTAGCACTAAGTACACTAAGATTAATTTTTTCTGGTTAAGTGAGTACAAAAGCTCAATATTGGTCTTTAACTATAAAAGCTTCATAAATGATGAAAGGGATTTATAAATGGTTTTTTGCGGTGTTGTTGTTTGGTTTTTTAGCTTGCCAAGACGACGAACCTATCGAACTGAATGATAATATAGATGCAGCAATAGAGATGTATGTCAGGCGTTTTCAGACAGAGGCAGATACAAGAGGTGTGGAAGTGGATTTTGAAAATTTGACAGCCAATTTATCAGACATTGACAGGGAAGATGTTGCAGGACAGTGCATTTCCTACACGGATGGTTCGAGAGAAGTGGTCATCGATAAATCTGTTTGGGATAGAAGCGGAGATTTGATACGGGAATTTATCGTATTCCACGAGCTAGGGCATTGTATCTTGGATAGAGCACACGATGAGTCGCAGAATACAAATGGTACTTGTGCGAGTATTATGCATAGCGGTACAAGCAATTGTAGATTCAACTATAGCGAGCTGACTCGTTCGGGCTATCTAGACGAATTATTTGGTGGGTAAAAGGGAAAGGAGGCTAACAAAGAATATGGAAGTTGTTCTTTGATTTGTTCCTTATTTTAATTTATTAGATTTTATTCTAAAATCAGATATTAGTAGTTAGTCTTTAGATATTAGATTGAAAATCAAAACTTTATAGCCTACTGTTTTTACCAAAATCGAAAATAGAATAATGTCTATTGAATAAAACCATGAAAAATGGGCAAAATTGGAAATTGGATATTTGTATGTTTTTTATTCTTTTTTGTGGCATGTCAAAATGAAAATGATACTGTCCCTGCAACTGAAATTGATCCAGAAATTCAGGAATACGTTGACCGCTTTGTAGAAGAAGCTGAACTGCGCAACGTTGAGCTGGATTTGAAGGGGCTTGTTGCACGGTTCAATAATATACAAGGGGAGCGAGTCATCGGGCAGTGCATCGTCTATACGAACGATAGCAGGGAAATAGTCTTGGATCAACAGTATTGGATATCGAATGTAGATGTAAAACGGGAGCTGTTGGTCTTTCACGAACTGGGGCATTGTGTACTCGACTTGGGACATAATGATGACATCGATGCCAATGGGGTCTGTGTGAGTATTATGAATAGTGGGACGGCTAGTTGTCAATTAAATTATAACAAAACCACTCGTGCTGAATTTTTAGATGAATTGTTCGAGCAGTAATTTTAGAAGTCGCTAAGAACCCCGAAAGTATACCTCATGCACAATTTCTCGATTTATCGGGAGTGATGCCAAAAAAACAAGAGCTATGATTTTGCTTACATAGGAGGTGAACTAATCGATAAAACCCTAAAGGGAGTACTATTTTATGACCAGTACTGATGCTTTTTTATATGGAGAAATATTTACAATATGATGTTCAAGACTTTGCAGAAGAAAGCAGTTTTGTAAACTGGGTTCGGCAATCTGATGAAGGAGATGTTTCTTTTTGGGAAGCCTTTCGGCAAAAAAATCCCGAGAAATCGGAGCAAATCGAACAAGCAAAAGCCTTAGTCGAGTTACTGGTTTTTGATGACGAGGCTGTGCCAAAGGCAATTGAAGATGAATTGTGGAAACGTATTGAATCAAAAACTCAGCATAAGCAAGCAAAGGTTGTGGCAATGAAAGCCCGACCCCGTATGCTTCGCTACTTGATTCCTGCAGGGATAGCGGCGGCGATTGCTTTATTGGTCTTTTTTAATTTACCCTCAGGAAGTAATTTTACGCCAAGTTATGATACGAATGTCTTGGCGGCATCAGCCATGCGCAAAACGGTACAATTGCCCGATGGTTCTGTCGCTTATCTGAATGCATCTTCCAAACTAGATTATGATAAGGCGAATTGGGGAAAAGGGCGCCGACTTAGATTGAGGGGAGAGGCTTTCTTTGAGGTCGAAAAAGGCAATTCTTTTATTGTGGAAACCCCAACAGGTAGCGTGGAAGTGCTAGGAACCAGCTTTAATGTTTTTGCGAGAGGGGAGGAGTTAAAAGTAGTCTGCGAAACGGGTAAAGTATCCGTCCAATCAGGTGATACAGAAACCATCCTAACTAAAAACAAAAATGTACTCGTTCTAAATGGAATACATAGTACAATAGATAAAATACCAAATACGGCTCGTAGTGCTTGGCGAAGTGGGATTTATGCCTACGAAGGAGATAGGATAGGGCAGGTCGCTCGTGATATTGAACGTGCGTATGGAGTGCAAATGGAAATAGCAGAGGATGTTGATTATTTACAGTTTACAGGTAGCTTTAAGACGGAAAACTTAGAATCGGCATTACAAGAGGTTTGCTGGCCTATGGATTTGGAATATCAAATAGATGGAACGAAAATTTTTGTCAAAAAGAAATAAAACCAGCGCAAATTGCTGAAAAAACCACTACTACTCATACTTGGAATACTAGGGACTAGCTGGCTATTTGCCCAGATTAGTCTCGATGATTTAAAAATAACTTATCAAGCCAAGGAACGGAGCTTAGAGCAGGTTTTCAAGGATTTAGAAACCTCCTATCCCATTCGTTTTTCTTACGCTACCGAACATATTAAAAACAAAAAGGTACAAGTACAATTTAATAATGCCAGTCTGCCAGAAGTGCTGGATCAATTGCTTGGAGACAAACAAATCGACTTTAAGGTATTTGGGGACAATGTCCTTTTGCGTAAAGCAGAAAATTATAAAGTTGTCCCTACCAAACGCTATAACAAGGGCTTTCATCTTAAAGGGAAGGTTGTGGATTATCAAGAAAAGGCTTCTTTGCCTTTTGCTACGGTCAGCATTGAAGGGACGAATATCGGGACTTACACCGATGAGCAAGGGCAATTTGATTTGGAAATACCTGAAGAACACCAAGATAAAGCAATGATTGTTCATTATCTGGGCTACCGAGACCGTCGTTATCTACTACGAGAAAACAAGGATGAATTTTTAGTAGCTGCACTGACGACAGGTAGTTTTGGTATCAATGAGGTGACCATTGTCAACAGAGAAAAAGCGGTTGTTGTTAGTAATGAAGACAATGCGATTCGGCTCAATAAAAGACAGTTGCAAAATACGACTTCTGGATTGGCAGGGAGCGATTTGTCCCGACAATTACAACTTTTACCCGGCATCAATGCCTCAGACGATACTTCTGCCGAGATCAAAATCCGAGGGAGCAACAGCGATGAGACTTTAATGATTTTGGATGGGATGCCCTTATATCATGCCGATCATTACTTCGGGGTTTTTAACGCTATCAATACCGCTTTTTTAGAAGAAGTGAATTTGTATAAAAATGTATTTCCTATCGAATATGGCGGCAAAACAGCTGGTGTAGTGGAGTTGAAGGGAAGCCAGTCTGTTCCCGATTCCCTAACTTTAGAGGGCGAGATTAACTTATTGAACACTTCCTTGTTTTTGAATGTGCCTTTCGGCAAAAAACAACTCCTTTCTCTAGCGGCGAGAACAACGATTACCGATGTGTCGAACACGAAATTCAATTCCTTTACGCCTAAGCGCAATGACGAGTTAACGGTAGAGGATATAAGTTTGGAATTGCCCAATCAGGTGTCCAATCCCAGTTTTCGATTTTTTGATGTAAATGGGAAATATCTATGGCAGCCGAGCGATAAGCAAAGCCTCAGTTTCAATTTTTACGGAAGTGGAGACAAGTTATCCAATGCCTTTGCGCAAAAAGTCAACGAGGGCAATCACAAAGAAGTCTTATTGGAAAATACAGAAAAAGAAAACTGGTCGAATATCGCTTCTAGCCTGTTATATAAGCACGTTTTTTCTGAAAAATGGGGATTGAATACGAGTCTTTTTGTAAGCAATTACCAAAACGAAGCTTCTAGCCTTTTTGAACTGCTCAAGCAAAAAAGAGGGGAGGACTTGGTGCTGAACGATTTTGGCTTCGAGCAGGCAAACGGTGTCCAAGATGTTGGAGTGGACGTACATACTTTTTTCACGCAAGTGAATAGCTCCTATAAACTAGGAACTGCTTTTACAAATCATCAAGTTGATTATGCATTTGAAGATAATGGACAACAAATTTTCGGGAATGATACGCGGGTGTTGGAATGGTCTGCCTATGGAGAATATGCTTTGAAGTTGGAAAATGGTTTTCAAGTAGTGGCTGGACTCCGAGGCACAAGTTATACTGGCACAAATGATTTTTATTGGTCGCCCCGCCTTTCGGCGAATTGGAAATTGGGAACTATTCAGTTCAAAGGAGCTTACAGTTACTACCAACAATTTTTGCGGGAACTACATTACGAATATCGAGGAGAAACCAAGCAACTTTGGGTGAATGCGGATGATAATCAAATTCCTGTGCTTCAATCTCAAAACATCATGCTAGGGGCGAGCTTGCGGCTAGGGGCGGTTTTGCTAGATGTTGAAGCCTACCAAAAAGATATGAAAGGCGTTTTGGAGTATGCGAATGTCATGCCGGGGACAGGTGGGACAGATTCAACAATCCCAAGAGACTATCGCCTATTTGAAGGGGAAGGGCTCTCTAGAGGCATTGATGTAATGTTGAGTGCTGGTTATAAAAATTATGATAGCTATGTTTCCTACACTTTAAGTAAAACAACGCACCAATTTCAGGCAATTGCCAGGGGCAGAGCATTCCCATCTGAAGATGACCGACGGCATCAATTGAAATGGGTCAATGAGTACCACCTAGGTGCTTTTTCATTCGGAATGGATTATATTTACAGCAGTGGACGACCATATACCAATGTCAGGGTAATCGGGGATGGAGAGGATATACAAATAATTGACCCAAGGAAAAGGCTATCTTTTTTACCTGCTTATCGACGATTGGATTTGGGCGCATCTTACAAATTCAAGATTGGTGCTACGGATGCGATATTGGGTGTTTCTGTACTTAATGCCTTGAATAGTTCGAACCTTAAATATGAGCAGTCCATCATTTCATCCATTAATGATAATGGCATCCCCATAAGTGTCGTACTTGGAAACGAATCCAATCTTTTGAGCCGTACATGGAATTTGAGCTTTAGGATAGAATTGTAAAAAAAAGCGCCGAGCCTTTGCCCGACGCTATTTCCCATTGAATGGGGAATCAGAGAG
>JAHDBO010000069.1 GCA_020630355.1 Saprospiraceae bacterium | reverse complement strand
TCAAATCCTCATTATCAATCGAAGAAGACATTCTTTTTTTTCTTTTATTAAGAAAGGTGATGGTCTCATTGGTTGCGATACGGTACAGCCAAGTATATAATTTGGAATCGCCCTTGAATCGGTCGATGCTTCGATATACTTTGATGAAAGTGTTTTGAATCACATCGTCAGCGTCTTCGTGTGTACCCACCATCCGACGGATATGCCAATACAAGCGTTCTTGATAAGTCTCAACCAATTGTCGGAAACCCTTGTCAAAAGTCTTGCGTTCTTTCAACAATATCAAGATGCCCTCGTCTTCTTTCATATAAGTGGAAGCTGTTGCCACAAACTGGATGCTTTGTTTTGAATCGTTGTTGCTAGGACTAGGGAATAGAGGAAAGGTTTAATCACCGTTCCATTATTCACTAAAATCAGACAACATGACCTCCAATATTTCCTGTGCTGCTTTGGCGATAACCGTACCAGGGCCAAAAATACCAGCGACGCCTACTTCATTCAAGAAATCATAATCTTTAGGTGGGATGACACCGCCAACTACGACCAAAATATCGGGTCTACCCAGCTTTTCCAGTTCAGCAATGGTTTGTGGGACTAGCGTTTTGTGTCCAGCCGCCAAGGAAGAAATCCCAATGATGTGCACATCGTTTTCGGCAGCTTGTCGAGCGGCTTCTTTCGGTGTTTGGAAGAGTGGCCCTATGTCTACGTCAAAGCCCAAATCAGCAAAGCTGGTCGCAATGACCTTTGCCCCTCGGTCGTGTCCGTCTTGCCCTAGTTTGGCGACCATAATCCTAGGACGCCGCCCATCCAACTCAGCAAATTCATCTGCCATCGCTTGGGCTTTTTTGAAGTCTGAATCCATTTTTATCTCACTGGAATATATGCCTGAAATCGTTCTTGATTGTGGTACATAACGTCCAAAAGACTGTTCCATTGCCATGGAAATTTCTCCTAGGGTTGCTCTTGCCCTTGCGGCATCAACTGCAAAAGCCAATAAATTGCCCTCGCCAGAAACCGCCGCATCTGCTAATGCTTTTAAGGTCTTTTGAGCAAGTGTTTCGTCTCTATTCGCTTTTACTTTTTGGATAGAGGCTACTTGTTGGTCTCGCACTGCGGTGTTGTCCACTTCTAGCGTATCAATCGGCGTTTCTTCTTCCAGTCTAAAGATATTTACACCTACAATCTGGTCTTGTCCACTATCGATGCGGGCTTGTTTTCGAGCAGCCGCTTCTTCGATGCGCATTTTGGGTAGGCCTTCCTCAATGGCTTTTGCCATGCCACCCAATTCTTCCACTTCTTGTATCAAAGTCCAAGCGCGCTCTGCGATTTCATGGGTAAGACTTTCGACATAATAAGAACCCGCCCAAGGGTCGATGGCTTTGGTGATGTCCGTTTCGTTTTGGATATATTTTTGAGTGTCCCGAGCGATTTTAGCGGAAAAGTCGGTCGGTAATGCAATCGCCTCATCCAATGAATTGGTGTGCAAAGACTGCGTTCCTCCTAGGACTGCCGCCATGGCTTCGATGCAAGTACGACCGATGTTGTTGAAAGGGTCTTGTTCTGTCAAAGACCAGCCCGAAGTTTGGCAATGCGTCCTGAGCATCAGCGATTTTGGGTTCTGTGGGTTGAACTGTTTAATCAATTTTGCCCAAATCATCCGAGCGGCACGCATCTTGGCGATTTCCATAAAGAAATTCATTCCAATTCCCCAGAAGAAGGACAGCCTTGGTGCAAAATCATCTATTTTCAAACCTGCTTTTATCCCTGCCCGAATATATTCCAAGCCATCTGCTAAAGTATAGGCCATTTCAATGTCAGCAGTAGCCCCTGCCTCTTGCATGTGGTAACCGCTGATACTGATAGAATTGAAGCGGGGCATATTTTGAGAAGTATATTCAAAAATATCCGAAATGATACGCATCGACTGTGCCGGTGGATAGATATAGGTGTTTCGTACCATAAATTCTTTCAAAATATCATTCTGAATCGTACCGCTGAGTTGTTCTGGTTTAACGCCTTGTTCTTCTGCTGCCACGATATAAAATGCCATGATAGGGATGACCGCCCCATTCATGGTCATGGACACTGACATTTTGTCTAGTGGGATTTGGTCAAAAAGAATTTTCATATCTTCTACAGTATCAATGGCGACACCTGCTTTCCCTACATCACCTTGTACTCGCTCGTGGTCGGAATCATAGCCCCGATGCGTTGCTAAATCAAAGGCGACAGAAAGCCCTTTTTGCCCTGCGGCTAGGTTACGTCTGTAAAAGGCATTACTTTCTTCCGCTGTGGAGAAACCTGCGTACTGTCGTATCGTCCAAGGTCTGACCGTGTACATGGAGCTGTATGGCCCTCGTAAAAAAGGGGCAAGCCCTGCTACGTAGCGCAGGTGCATTAGCTTTTCCGCATCTTGGGCAGTGTAATGACTTTTGATATCGATTTTTTCTGGACAGGGAGTGCTTGTCCTAGTAAGGTTGGCATCCAAGTCAAATTTGAAATCGGGTTTTATCTGGCTAAAGTCTGGTCGAGGCATGAAAAAATAATTGGTGATTGTGAAATGTCTAATTAGCTAGACATTTTGTAGCCTTAGAAGAACTCTGAATGGTCTTTTATTTAAAATGAATCCATCGTTTTATTGTTTTCTTAACAACAAATTTATCCTTTTAGGGCTTATTTTTGTAAAATCTAAAATTTTAGTTTCTCATGAAATCCTTAATTACTACAACGGCTTTGTTTTTTTGTTTTCTTTTTGGGAACGCACAGTCCGATTCTAACCAGAAAGAAGAAAGCCCTATTGAAGTATCTGTTGTTGAAGAGGATTACATCAAGTGGGAGAATTTGGTCTATGATTTTGGGGAAATTCCGCAAAACAAAGCTGCCAAGGCTGTTTTTAAATTTTCTAATAGAGGAAAAACCCCTTTTTTATTGACGAAAGTCAATGGTTCTTGTGGCTGTACAGACATAGAATATCCCGAAACGCCAATCTTGTCGGGGACAACTGAAACGGTCGAGGCGACCTATGATGCCAAAGAACTAGGTAAATTTGTTAAATCAGTTACTGTGTTTACCGATAAAGAAGCGCGCCCATATATTTTGATGCTTCGAGGGCTAGTCATCGAAAAAACAAAAGAACAATAATTAAAGTCCAAAGACTATTTCCTTACCTTTGTTGAGATGAGAATATTCATTTCCATATTGGTGTTTCTAGGAGTTTTTCAAATGTGTTGGGCACAAGGGGAAGGAGTCAACCCTTTTGAGCTAATGCATCGAATGGATTTAGAGCAGATACTCATCAAGAAGGACACAAGCTCGAATAAGACTATTTTTGTGCCAAAATCTGAGAACCCTTTTGAGGTGTATACGGAAGAAGTCAAGACCTTTGCAGAAGTAGAGAGCGAAGAAGCGGAGATTCCTACAGTAGTTAGCTCGCCCACTGTCAATCAACCTAGTCAACCCAAGAACCGATTCAATGTTGGTTTTTTATTCTGGTTGATGATTGGGGTTTTATTCTTTTTAGCGATTGTGGCAACGATGTATCGTTCTTATTTGCAAAAACTTTTCGAAGCGGGTTTAAATGGCAATATTTTGAATTCGATGTACCGAGAACGAGGAGGTGTTGCTTTAGTACCTTACTTAGCGACGTATTTGATTTTTATATTAGTTGGAGGTGCCTTTATTAGCTTATTGGTAAAATATTTTGCAGGCAATGCTATTGATTTGGGGCAAGGTGCTTTATTTGCTTGCAGTGCGCTGGTTTTGTTCATTTTGATTGTGCTGAAGCATGCTGTTTTACGTTTCATTGCTGTTGTATTTCCCATTGATAAAGAAATGAGTCTTTATAGTTTCACCATTGGTATTTTTAATCAAGTTTTAGGACTGTTACTACTGCCCTTGGTTATGGTGGCGGCATTTGCAAATGATTCTATTTCAATAATAACGCTGTATGTGTCTGTTGGGCTGATATTGTTATTGTTTCTTTTCCGCTCATTTAGAGGATTATTGATAGGTAACAAATTTTTATTTGATAACAAATTCCATTTTTTTATTTACCTTTGCGTCGTTGAAATTGCGCCAGTAATTGTTTTGTTTAAAATAATTATAATGGCAGGTAAAGTGTGAATATTGCGCTCATTTAAAGGGATTTTGAATGTTGTCTGACGGTAAAGTAGAGACTTTTAAAAAAGTTCAATCAATTCTGATTTCCCAACCTAAACCAGAACGATCTCCATATTTTGATTTAGGTGATAAATATGGTTTGAAGATAGACTTTCGTAAGTTTATTCAGGTAGAACCTGTATCGTCCAAAGATTTCAGAAAAACAAGAATAAAACCTGACGAGTTTACGTCTATTGTTTTCACCAGTCGGAATGCTATAACGCATTTCTTCAGGATTTGTGAGGATTATAGAATTAAAATGCCACAGGAAACCAAATATTTCTGTTTGTCCAAAGCAGTAGCAGATTATTTGCAGAAGTTCATCGTATATCGTAAACGCAAGGTATTTTACGGTAAGCGTACAGTACAAGACTTGAAGCCATCTTTGATGAAATTCAAGGATAGTGAAAAATTCTTGTTGCCTTGCTCCAATTTAGGAGCAAAAAATGTTTCTGATTTTCTTACCGACAATGAGTTTGATTGGACAGAGGGAATGATGTATCAAACGGTCAGTAGTGATTTATCTGACTTGAGTGATGTGACCTATGATATTTTGGTGTTTTTCAGCCCATTAGGTATTAAATCTCTATATGAGAACTTCCCTGATTTTAAACAAAATGAAACAAGGATAGCTGTATTTGGGAAAGCAACCCAAAAAGAAGTAGAAGACAGAGGCTTGACCGCCAATATCATGGCACCACAGCCTGGTGTCCCCTCAATGACTTCTGCTATTGAAAACTATCTTCAGAAGTCGAATGTCGATTAAAAATAAAAGCCAGTTGGCTTAGTAGCGAAAACCTACTATAATAAAAAGCATCCTAATTATTTTTAGCTAGGATGCTTTTTGTATTTTTGGATTGAATAGAATAGACCTACCAATGTAAATTGAAATTCGTAATATTCAATTTTTCTTTTGTTATGAACGAAAAACACATCCTAGGAATTGACGTCGGCGGAACAGGGATAAAAGGAGCGATAGTCGATGTAGAAACGGGGCAACTTCAGACAGAACGTATCAAAATATTGACTCCTAAACCTGCTACCCCAGAAGCAGTCATAACGGTAATCAGACAATTGATGGCGCAACTAGATTACAGTGGTCCCGTCGGCTGTGGTTTTCCTGCCATCGTCCAAAATGGGATTGTCAAAACAGCCGCAAATATCGATGACTCATGGATAGGGGTGAATATTGAAGAATCTCTAGGAAGGGTAACAGGTTTTCCCGTAAGGGCCATTAATGACGCAGATGCGGCAGGTATTGCAGAGATGCGTTTTGGCGCAGGTCGTGGCAAAAACGGCTCTGTTTTATTGATAACCATTGGTACGGGACTAGGTTCTGCATTGTTTGTTGATCAGAAAATTGTTCCTAATTCTGAACTTGGGCATATTTATTTAAAGGGAATGGTCGCAGAGAAGTACGCTTCTAATATTGTTCGAAAAAATGAGGAATTGAGTTGGGAGGAATGGGGGAAGCGATTGAACGAATATTTAGTTCACTTAGAGCGGATTATATGCCCAGATTTGTTTTTGTTAGGAGGAGGGGTCAGTAAAAAGTTTGAAAAATTTTCAGAATACCTAAATACAGTAGCCCCTGTCCTTCCTGCTGAAAGCCAAAACGAAGCTGGGGTCATCGGAGCAGCTGTATTTGTTAATGATAATCTCCAAAAAGAACAAAGAGCAAGTATCTAAATGAGTCAACCCAGAGGCAAATTATACCTATTACCCGTTCCTTTGGGTGAAGAAGACGCAGCGCACACCATTCCTGAATATGTGAAAGAACGGATGTCCGGACTGCGTTTTTTTATTGCAGAACGTGCTCGAACAGGCAGGCGTTTTGTAAAACAACTTTTGCCACAAGCGGATATTAGTATACTAGATTTCAAGGAATGGAATAAGCGTACGGTCGAAGAGGGCATTCGACATTTATTAGAACCTGCCCTTTCGGGAAATGACATTGGCTTGATGACCGAAGCAGGTTGTCCAGGCGTAGCAGACCCTGGAGCGCCTGTGGTAGAAGTCGCTCATCAAATGGGGATTGAAGTCGTGCCGATGGTGGGACCTTCTTCGATACTACTCGCATTGATGGCGTCGGGCATGAATGGGCAGTCTTTCGTTTTTCATGGTTATTTGCCCGTCAAGCAGCCAGAACGTATCAAGCGATTAAAGCAATTGGAGCAGCAATCTACCAAATTCAACCAGACTCAAATTTTTATAGAAACGCCCTACCGCAACAAGGCATTACTAGAAGATATGATTAAACAATTATCTCCTAGCACTCGATGTTGTGTGGCAGTGGATTTGACTTTGCCAAGCGAGATGATTATCAGCCAGCCTGTCCATATTTGGCGTAAAGCCAAATCTTCAGACATACACAAACGCTTAGCAATCTTTTTATTGTACAGCGGTAAAGTTCAACTTTAGAACCCCAAAGACCTTCCAATAATTTCTTTCATAATTTCATTCGTGCCGCCATAGATGCGTTGTGCTCTGGCATCTCGGTACATTTGAGCGATTTTGTATTCATTCATATAGCCATAGCCGCCGTGCAGTTGTAGGCATTCATCGATGACTTTGCATTGTAAATCCGTTAGCCAATATTTCGCCATAGAAGCTTTTTCTGTGGAAAGTTTGCCTGCATTTAATTCCATAATACACTCCTCGATAAAAGAACGGGCAATAGTTACTTCCGTTTTCATCTCGGCTAGCTTGAATTTAGAATTTTGGAAAGAACCAATCGACTTCCCAAAGGCTTTTCTATCCTTACAATACTGAATCGTCAAATCCAGAGCCGCTTCGGCAGTCGCCAAACCAACAATAGCAATAGACAAGCGTTCTTGTGGGAGATTATTCATCAAATAAAAGAAACCATGCCCTTCTGCTCCTAGGAGATTTTCAACAGGTACTTCTACATCCTCAAAAAAGAGCTCTGCGGTGTCCTGCCCTTTCATGCCTATTTTGTCAAGGTTTTTTCCTCGGCTGAAGCCTTCAAAACCTCGTTCTATCAACAATAAGGAAAAACCTTTGCTCCCAGCCTTTGGATTGGTGCGTGCGACCACGATGACCACATCGCTCATGATGCCATTCGTAATGAAAATCTTGGAGCCATTGAGAATATAACGGTCGCCTTTTTTGACAGCAGTCGTTTTGATGCCTTGCAAATCGCTTCCTGTGCTAGGCTCTGACATAGCGATAGAAGTGATATATTCGCCCGAGGCAATCTTGGGCATGAAGCGTTTTTTCTGTTCTTCATTGCAGTATTCTATGAAATAGGGAGCGTTGACATCATTTTGTAAAGTAAAGCCAGGTCCAGAAGCGCCCACATAACTCAACTCCTCAGCAACGATGGCATTGTACCGAAAATCTTTGATGCCCATTCCGCCATATTCCACAGGGAAATCCATGCACAACATCCCTAGTTCTCCAGCTTTTAACCAGACTTCTTTATCAACATGTCCTTGTTTTTCCCATTTGTGGTAATGAGGGGAAACTTCTTTTTGGACGAAAGTCCGTACCATGTCTCTAAAAAGAATGTGCTCCTCTTCCAGTAAGTGCTCCCGCATGATTTCTAGGATTTGTTAGTCAATTTTTAAAGATAAAGAAAATCAAGGCTCGAATTGTTTAGGATAGACCTTTATCTTTAAGGTGAAACCATATATTATTTATCTTCGTTAGCAGCAAAGTTTAAAAGCTATTAGAAGAATGAATATCTATTACACTGTAAACTAAATCTGTTTGTATTTGAAATAATGAGAAAAAGTAAAGCGACCTTTAGGTTGCTTAAAATGTTACAGTTTATAGCCACAAGCATAAAGCTTATGCAACGATAATCTCTTGTTGTATGCTTGATTTACAGTGTACTATCTACTAATAACTAAAATCTATTTTAGCTATGAAATTGCGTACGACCCACAATAGTATTCGTATCAGAATCCGTAAATCAGAATTGACCACCTTAGAAAAAGAAGGACGAATTGAAGAATCGATTCGATTTGTGGGCGGTGCTTTATTTCGCTTTGGTTTGAAGTTGGTTGGAGATTTGGAAAATATTCAAGCCTCTCTGAAGGATAATTATTTAGAAGTGCAATTGCCACAGGCGGAAGCGGAGCGATGGATGAAAACAAATCAAGTTGGAAT
Organism: Saprospiraceae bacterium; assembly: GCA_020630355.1. Lineage (GTDB taxonomy): Bacteria > Bacteroidota > Bacteroidia > Chitinophagales > Saprospiraceae > JAHDBJ01. The sequence goes on along the minus strand of JAHDBO010000069.1, from coordinate 678 downwards.
GGAGACTTGGAATGATTTAGAAAATGGAGAGCGATTACATTTATTAATTGAAAAAGATTTTCCTTGTGTGGATCGGGAAGATGAGGATAAAAACGATACTTTTTGGGAATTGGCTGATAAAAAGCCAGATGTTTGCTGATATAAAAGTATTTGTTCTAAAAAGATAAAAAATGGAAGCAGCCCACGAAAAAAAACTCATGCGATACAATACCTCGATTATCAAGCCTTGGATGGTATCCCGATTGCTAGGGAATGGAAATTTTTGGGATGGCAAGCGGAAGAAGGTTTGACCAAGCAATTAGGTGGAGCAAAACTTAGCAATATGGAATTCGTAGATGTTCCAGAAGCTTTTTTCAAAGCTCCAGAAGGCTTGGTGGAAGAATAGGGTTTACTTGGAAAATTCACAAATATGCCATAGCACGCCCGAAGGGTCGTGGAGGTATAGCGCATGCCCCCACTCAAAAGGCTGGATTTCACTGAGGCGCACTTTTTCAAATTGTTTGTCCAATGCTAGGGCATTCAAATCACTGGTATATTGATTTAAATCTGCTACCTCCAGAAAGAGCATGGAGTTATCTACCCAATCTTTCACATAATAATCCTGCAGATAAAAACTAAGGTTATCATTCACTCTAAAAAGAGACATTTTTTCTCCGATTTCGACATGCTGAAAACCCC
>JAHDBO010000068.1 GCA_020630355.1 Saprospiraceae bacterium | reverse complement strand
ATTTTGAGTGAATTTGAGCAAATAAAACTGGTTCAGTAGTTTTAGTAGCTTCAATGACCTAGTTTGATAAAATAGACCGTTGAAACTACCTAACTCTATCTATACAAATATCTAGAACGATTTCTATCCAATTCTCTGAAGAATGGGTCGTCCAAATCCTTGATGAAACGAATCATTTCTCCTGTGGACTTCATCTCTGGCCCTAGGCGTTTGTCTACGTTCGGGAATTTATTGAATGAGAATACAGGCACTTTGATAGCATAGCCTTCCATCTGTGGTTTAATATCAAAATCTTTCAATTTTTTATTATCCAACATGATGTGGGTGGCAATTTTCAAAAACGGTACTCCATAAGCCTTCGCAATAAATGGCGTTGTACGGGAAGCCCTTGGATTGGCTTCGATGACGTACACTTTATCGTCTTTGATAGCAAACTGGATATTAATCAGCCCTTTGATATTCAAAGCGAATGCCAACATCTTCGTGTACTTAATCATCGTGCTAATCGCTTCTTCCGATAAGCTATAAGTTGGTAACACCGCCGAACTATCACCAGAGTGGATACCCGCTGGTTCGATATGCTCCATGATACCCATGATGTGTACATCTTCTCCATCGCAGATGGCATCAATCTCTGCTTCTTTAGCCCGTTCCAAGAATTGGTCTATTAGAATATTATTATCTGGGATATGTTTCAAAATATTCAAAACACTCTCTTCTAATTCTTCATCATTGATGACAATTCTCATCCGTTGCCCTCCTAGTACATAGGATGGACGAACAAGCACTGGATAGCCAACCTTATTTGCTATATGTAATGCCTCATCTGCATCAACCGCCGAACCGTATTTTGGATATGGGATATTCAGTTCTTTCAACAAGTCAGAGAATGCCCCACGATTTTCTGCTAAATCTAAGGACTCGTAGCTTGTTCCGAAGATTTTGATGCCACGCTTACTGAAAGTCTCCGCTAGTTTCAAAGCCGTTTGTCCACCTAGCTGTACAATGATTCCTTCTGGTTTTTCCAGTTCGATAATCTCCTCGATGTGTTCCCAGAATACAGGCTCGAAGTAGAGTTTATCCGCAATATCGAAATCGGTAGAAACCGTTTCAGGGTTGCAGTTAATCATGATAGATTCGTATCCTGCTTCCTTGATTGCCATCAAACCATGAACGCAACAGTAGTCGAACTCAATTCCTTGACCAATGCGATTTGGTCCAGAACCTAGTACGATTATTTTTTTGTTATCTGTAGGAATACTCTCGTTTTCATCATCGAAAGTAGAGTAGAAATAAGGTGTTTGTGCCTCAAACTCCGCAGCACAAGTATCCACCATTTTATACGTACGACGAATACCTAAGTTCTTTCGATACTGGGTGACTTCTCGTTCTTTAATACGCAATACCCAAGCAATTTGAGCATCAGAATATCCTACTTCCTTCAACTCTCTCAAGAAATCTTTTGGAATATCCTCTGCTACGTTGAAGCGCATCAAACGCTCTTCCATTTTGACCAAACGCTTGATTTGTTGTATATACCAAGGGTCAATTTTGGTCAATTTTTGAATGGTCTTGGAAGGTACGCCAAGGCGTAGGGCGTCTTTCAAACGATATATTCTATCATCGCTCGCCTTTTCTAGGCGTTCCAAAATATCCTTGGTGCGAATCCATTCTTTCTTATCCGCTCCTAGCCCCATTCGATTATTCTCTTGAGATTGACAAGCTTTTTGCATCGCTTCTAGGAAGTTGCGACCAATTGCCATCACCTCACCTACCGATTTCATCTGTAAGCCAAGCGTATTATCAGAACCTTGGAACTTGTCAAAGTTCCAACGTGGCATTTTTACAATCACATAATCCAGCGTCGGCTCAAAATAAGCAGAAGTCGTTTTAGTGATTTGATTTTTCAACTCATCCAAAGTGTAACCAATCGCTAATTTGGCAGCAATCTTAGCAATGGGATAACCCGTTGCTTTGGATGCCAAAGCTGAAGAACGAGAAACCCTAGGATTAATCTCTATGGCGATTAATTCTTCATTTTCTGGATTAATCGCAAATTGTACATTGCAACCACCTGCAAAGTTCCCTAAAGAACGCATCATCAACATCGCATCATTACGCATGCGTTGGTATGCCGTATCTGAGAGGGTCATCGCTGGAGCTACCGTGATACTGTCTCCAGTGTGAATCCCCATCGGGTCAAGATTCTCTACCGTACAGATAATAACGACGTTATCATTAGAATCTCGAAGCAATTCCAGCTCATATTCCTTCCACCCCAAAACAGCCTTTTCTACAAGAACTTCGTGTGTAGGAGAAAAATTTAAACCACGCTTCAATGCCTCATCAAAATCCTCTGGATGCATCACAAATCCGCCTCCTGCTCCACCCAAGGTATACGAAGGGCGAATTACTAAAGGGAAACCAATTTTTTGGGCAGCTTCTTTTCCTTCTAAATAGGAGTTAGCGATATAGGAAGGAGCAACTTGCATCCCTATTTCAACCATCAATTTCCGAAATTTCTCACGGTTCTCGGCGAGTTCAATCGCTTCTAAATCAACGCCAATTAAGCGGACGTTGTACTTCTCCCACACCCCTCGCTCACCCGCTTGAATCGCTAGGTTCAAAGCTGTCTGGCCTCCCATAGTAGGTAATACAGCGTCGATTTGGCGCTCTTGCAAAATTTGCTCGATACTCTCCACCGTCAAGGGCAACAGATAGACATGATCTGCCGTAACAGGATCGGTCATAATAGTTGCAGGATTAGAATTGATGAGGGTGACTTCGATTCCTTCTTCTCGAAGGGAGCGGGAAGCTTGAGAACCAGAGTAATCGAATTCACAGGCTTGACCGATAATAATAGGTCCACTACCGATGATTAGGACTGATTTAATTGAATCATCTTTCGGCATTGCAATCTGGATTTGAATTTATAAGAAGTTATTATTCAAAGAATGAGACAGGGACGTTTCCCTTAGACCCAAATTGCACGCAAATATAAGCGAGTTCTTATCATTTAAAAGAATGAGCTCACGATAAATTTATTTCAATTTTTCGTTATTGGCGTGTCGTTCTTTATCTCGCTTCGTTTTCTTATCCAAATTCCTTTTTAAAGCATCTGACAAATCGACTCCTGTTTGATTCGCCAAACAAATTAACACAAATAACACATCTGCCATTTCGTCTGCTAAATCGGTTTTAGCAGTTGTCTCTTGTTCCTTGTTTTTAAAAGATTGCTCTCCATAGATACGAGCCATCAAACGAGCCACTTCGCCAACCTCCTCCGTTAGTATTGCCGTATTGGTCAGCTCATTATAGTATCGGACACCAATCGTATTTATCCATTTATCCACGATTTGCTGTGCTTTTTCAATAGTCATTTTTCATTAGGTTTTAATTTGAAAATATGAAGCATAAAATACTAAAACAATAAATTTTCAAAAACTATTTTAAGACATTCTTATCAATAAATTCAAAACAATATCTCTTCTTGTTGCAAAAAATCATACTTTTACAAAGCTCAACCCAACAACAATGAAATTGAAAACTAAAGTAAAAGTCTACTTTTTACTAGTTGCGGTCGCTATTGCCTCATCAACTTGTTCCTCCGGGGAGCCTGATTCCAAAAAGCTTTTTCCTGACATTATTTCAGATTTGGGCTATCACGACAGCGAAGATAAAACGGTTTACTTCAAAGCTGATTCCTTAAAGTGGCTCGGAGCGTATCACGCAGCGGCCCGTGATTTCAAAAACTTTATCAATAAACATCCCAATCACGTTGATTCCATCTATTGCTACAATCAATTGACTTTTTCCTTGCTCAACAGCTATCAATATACTGAAGCAGAACAATATATTGAGCGTATAAAAGCTAAAAGTCCTTTTTTTTCTCCAGTAGATTATGCGGATTTCAAATACAACCAAGCCCTTTTATTTGAATCCAAAAATCAAGGTATTGCCATGAAAGAGGCCCTCGAAAAGGCCCTTTTTATTTATAATAAACATTACGACGAGGATCACTTGAAAATATTTCTCACCAACACTTGGATGGGGCATTACTACCGTTTTTACAGCGAGGACCTAGATTCCATGAACCACTATATTACAAAAGCTTACAACATATCGCTCGAACAGGAAGATTTGGAACCTTACAGTTTGTACAATCGCTTTTTAGTATCGGATTTGAGCTGGATCCGTAGAGATTTCGAACTAGGGCTTGCTACCATTAACCAAGCATTAGCTATAGAAAAAAAACAACCATTCCGAGATACACTAATGAGGGGACTTTGCCTTTCCTTGAAAGGTCGGCATCTAATGAAAGAAAAACAAGATGGTGCCGCCAAAGAGCATTATAAAAAGGCGATTGAGTTTGTAGAATCAATGGACTCTATTCCAGCAAAAATCCAGCTCTTGTACAAAAATCTAGCAAATCATTATGCTAGAAAATCAGATTTAAAAGATTCATTTCTAATAACCATCAATAAGATTGAACAGCGTTTTTCGGCTGACTCAATTCGTTATGTGAGTATTGACCACCTAATGGCGGTTCATTTAAAATTTGGTCAGAAAGAAGGAACAGTTCCTAGCAAAGAACAAATTCATCAGACCATTCAGGCATTTAAAAATGCAGAAAACTTTATAGCAAACAACCCTCAGTCTTTTCCTATTATAAGATATCAATGTAGTTATCACTTAACTGATTTAAACAAAAAACTATGCCGCTACGAAGCGGCAGCCCAGCCGATTATTAGTTCTTTGTGCCGCTCGAAGCAGTCAAATTCAAAAAAACCTACGATTGGAGACGTACTCGACCTTACTTCGTTCAGGCGAGATTACGCTTTTATTGATTTGGCTCAACTAGCCAATCTATTCACGCTCTCCTATGAAAGAAGTAAGAAAGTAAAACACTTGAACTATGCTTTTCAGCTTCATGTGAAAATAGACTCACTCATTTACAAAAACGCCTCTATTGAGCGAGAAAACATCATCTTAAATTTCACCAAAGACTATGTTTGGAACGTTTATTCCAACGCCGTTAGAGTATGTAGCTATCTTTACGAAGAGAAACAAAATAGATTGTATTTAGATAAAATGAATGATTTTATCGAAAGACAAAAGTACACCTACGGTTACAAAAACGCCCAGCTCATAAACAAAGCAAAAGACTACAATATCCCCGAACAATGGATGCAACATTACATTGAAATTAAAAAGGAATCATCTGCAATACTAAAGTCTGAAAAACTAAATCAGAACCAAGAAAAGCGACTTCAAATCCTTCTTGAAAAGGAATCCAAATTTTTAACTCGTATCAAAGAAGCCCATCCTGTTTTCTACAATCGGCAACTACTGCACCACGCACCCTCCATTGACGAAATTCAAAAATCTCTTTTGAAGAAGAACCAAAGCATACTTCAATTTCACATTTCCACCAACAAAGACCTAGGAGAAACATTCAACTTTCAACATCGCCTTTTACTGATCAACAAAGATACTGTAATCGAACATACTTTCGAAGCGGATAGTATCCTAGATAAAAACATCGAATATTTCAAACATCTTACTGCCAGAGGGAATCCAACTGATGCTAAACAAATCCCCATCTATATCCAACAGGCCAATGAGCTGTATCAAAAGCTACTGGATCCTTTAGAAGAATATTTCAAAGATGAATTAATCATTATACCATCCAATAAATTGAATGGGGTTGTTTTCGAAGCTTTACTCACTTCTAAAAAGGGAACGCACTATCAAAACTTCCCCTACCTAATCCATGAAAAGAAAATAAAATATTTACCTACCCTAAAGCTATTAACCCCTCCTGAAAAGCACCCATTAATAAATAGCTCCCCAAAGATACTTGCCTATGCTTACTCTGATATGGATGATAACCGAATGGCAGCATTATCCAGAGATAGTCTTCTTAAGGAGTTACCTGGGTCTCCATTAGAGTTAAAAAGTATAGAAAACTACTTTCAAAATGGAGACTTGACGCTCAGATATGGAACAGAAAGTAAAAAAGATGATTTCTTAAAACGTAGCAATGAAAAGTACGATATATTACATTTGGCATCACATGCCTCATCCGACCCTAACAACCGATTAAATAATAAAATCTATTTTAAACCTTCTTCAAAAGAAGATAAAAATAAGAATACGCTATATGGATATGAAATTGCCTCGTTGGGCATAAAATGCGACCTAGCGGTTTTGTCAGCTTGTGAAACAGCTGCTGGAACAATACATAAAGGAGAAGGAGTCTTTAGTTTGTCCAATACATTTCTACAAGCCGGAGCAAAGAACGTTATTTCCTCACACTGGAAAATAAATGATGACCGTACGTCCGTTTTGATGGAAATTTTCTACAAAAATCTATCGCAAGGCTTATCTCCTAGCGAAGCCTTACATCAAGCCAAAAAACAGTACATAAAAACAGAAGACCAATACCTAGCGCATCCCAGGTACTGGTCTCCAATGGTTAGTTGGGGGAATCATTAAGCTTATTCCCAATTTTTTGATACAGGATAGTAATGCCCATTAACCACTAGTAGAGATAAGCCTTCTTCATCATTATAGCTGAGAGCAGCCTTATCGTCATTGGTCATTTTATCAACAAGCTTATTGATTCTTTTTTTCACCGATTTACTTGTACCGCCTAAATCTTCTTCTCCAATCTGGCAAAAAATTGCCTTATCCTTTGGAGTAGTTCCCTGTAAGTACTCCACTATCGGAGATCCCAACAAGTAATACACATATTTTTCTACGGGGGGCTTATTTGTGCGCTTAATTTTATACCTGAAAAAATAATTCCCTGCATCTTCATTGACGGTTTTTCCAGATGTGTCAACAAAGCGGCTGTTAAGGAATTCGCCGCAACCAAGATTCCCGTAAATAGCGATATCCATCTCATTCAACTGATCTAAACTTGCTTTGAAAACAATATCTCTCGACTTGGAGAGTGCCATCTCTTTTTCATCTTGAGACAATTCCAATCCCTCCGCAAAAGCTTCTAATTCACCGAACCTGCTTTTTTTCCTCAATTCTAGTAACTTGGATACATCATCCCATCCCTTATTTTTAATGAATTGACTCAAAAGCAATTCGGCCAACTCATTTGCTTGTGCTGCTTCGATCCTTTTTTTGAGGTCTCTTCCTATACCAAAAGCAAAAGTCTCATCTACCGTTTTGTTAACTCTTGTCCATTTATATCTACTAGGTTTGGTTCTTCCATCTTCCATTTCCAAAGAAGTATCCAGCCATTCTAGTCCTTTTGCTAGGGTAAAATCCAAGGCGACAAACTTGACAGGGTCGCCTTCTCTTAAACCAAAGCCTCTCTTGGAGCAATTTCTCCTGAAATAAAAATAAGCTTTGTCACTTCCTTCTAGTGTGAATTTTGCTAAGTTATTGTGTTCCTTTATTACTTCTAAAGTATCAATGATGCCAATGATTTCTTTCCCAAATAGTGGGTGTATGTAATTCATTCGATATAATTTCGAGTTATAAAAATAGTTACTCCAACTGCTCCAACAAGGATTTAGCTTTTCCGGAATAGCTATTGTTTTGTTGGGTCAGTGTTTCTAGCTGCTCTTTTGCAACCTTAATATTTCCTTGCCTCACATTGGCCAATGCTTCATACCACAATAATTGTGGTTCAAACAAGGAACTTATTTGTCTAAATTTTTTAATGGATACAATTGCTTCCTTTGCCTCTCCACTTGCCAACTGGGCAATAGCAGCATAGTATAATGCTATTGTATCCTGTTCTTTTGTAAAAGCATCCATGAACAATGGTATAGACATCGAATAATCTCTAATACCATAAGCGTTGATAGCCCGTTGTCCAGCAGATTTATTTCCCCCTTCGGTCCGTTCAGGTGCTTCAGACCGTTTAAATCCATCAATCACAGGATAAGCTTTAAAGTGTTGCGCGAATAATGCTTCATTTACGTCTCCGTTGGGTCGCAACAGCCAAAATAGAGCAACCAATCCCACTACGCTCGCAGCAATAGCTAAAGGAATCAATCTCTTAATGCCTTTTCTACCCGCCCCACTATAAACTTTTTGATAGTGATTTTCTTCCTCTGTGTTTACCTTCAGTAGCTCACTTACTGTGTTTTTAAATTGCTCTCGCTTACCGTACAAAGCAATTTCATGTTCTAGCCAATCTTTTCCTCCATCGTCGTCTATCATATCTATCATGACTTCCATTTCTTTTAAAAGATTGGGTTTGGTTTTCATTTCCGACTCAATAGCATCTATCTTATGTTGAGCCAAGGGTTCTCCTTTGAGATATTTCATCAATAGCTCCTTATTCATCTTTATCGATTTTTTTATTAACACAACGCTTTAACATCTGTTTGCACCGATGCATCTTCACTCTCACATACATAGTAGATAAGTCAAGTTCAGTAGCTAGCTCAGCTAAGGAGCGGTTTTCATAAAACTTGCCAAGCAATAGGGTATTACAAGCCTTTGTCGCTAAATCTAAGCAGCCTCGCAATGCCTTCCTCCTTAAATCTACTAGTGTTTCTTCTCTCTCTTCCCCCGATAGGCCCTCCCCTATATTTCGATAATTCTCATCATCTATTATCAAGGAAGTTTTACCTGACTTTCTACGCTGCTGCATAAAAATATTCTTGGCAATAGAGTAGAGATAAGTACTGGGCTTTACGTGTAGTTCAAAGTCTTTCTTATGGGTGTTTTCATAGAACTTAACCATTGCATCCTGAAAAACCTCTAGAGTATCTTCTATTTGACCGCCTGATTGAAGTATCATATTTTTTATAGGCGGATAACAATTATTATATAGTTTTTCAACTACTTCAGTATTTCCGTTCCGAACATCAGACACTAGCTGGTCATAGTCTCTCGATTGTAATGTCATGGGCAATTGGCTGTGAGTTTATGTGCAATTTTAGAAAAGGTTATCACCTTTGGCAGTGAATTTTAACAATTTATGAAAAATTATAAAAAACATCCCTTCTACTGATAACCTTTTTGAATCATATACATAAACAATAATATATAA
>JAHDBO010000067.1 GCA_020630355.1 Saprospiraceae bacterium | reverse complement strand
AATGTCTAATATGTACAACTCAATTTCTCCTTGAAATCGAAACCCCCTCCGTCGTAAACGCAAAACTTTTTTGCCCCAAGGCAGAAATCATCACTCCTTGAAAGATTGGGACAACCCCTTTTCCATTACTCCCCCAGTGGACAATGAAGTTAGCCCCTGTCCCACCAGCGATGTCCTCTTCTTCTATGACATACTCGATAGTCTCCAGAGGCTTTAGCAAAATCGTTTTTTCAAGATAAGAGCGTACCAAGTCCCCTTTCGTATCATAATAATCGATTACCTCCACATACATACTATCGTATAGGCTGGTATTACGGATACTCAATGTGGCGGTCAAGTTATATTTATTGCTAATCGTTTTGCTGTAAATGTCAGAATAGATCGGTACATAAACCGTATCCCTAAAACTGGGGTTGACATTATCCACAAAAATTTCATGGCTGACTAATATATCCTCACCTTCCTCGTTTTGGTTAGGTTGTGGCTGGGTACAGCTCAATAAAGCCAGACTTATCAAAAATAAAAAAAATCGCATCATAATAAAGAGGTTTTGAATGTCGTAATTCCTTCCTATAACAAATGATACATTCTTGAAGTTTTATTTTTTTTCATCACCTCCGAACATCTTAGAAGTTGGCTCGTTATAGTGAAAATTTAATTATAAAAGGTATATGCTCACAGTAAGTAGAATAGGGTTAGACAAAGATGCCAGCACACAGCTAGCTGGAAGATTGAATGAATTGCTAGCAAATTATCAGATTTTCTATATGAATTTGAGGGGTTTTCACTGGAATATCAAGGGTGAAAAATTCTTCGAGCTACATTTAAAATTTGAAGAATTATATACAGATACGGTACAAAAAATTGATGAGATAGCAGAGAGAATTTTAACACTCGGGGAAACACCTTTACACACTTATTCAGATTATTCAGGGATAGCAACTATCCGTGAAGCACGGGATGTGAGTGACGGCAGAGAGGCCGTTCAGTGCATTTTAGATGCTTTTTCAACAATCCTCCCTTTAGAGCGAGAGCTGTTGAATATATCTGACAGAGAAGAGGATGAAGGTACGAACGCATTGATGAGCGATTATATTCGAGAGCAAGAAAAGCTCGTATGGATGTACTCGGCTTTTCTAGGAAAGTAAAATAGTTAGTAACAGTAATTTTCATATCGTTTTTTGGGGTTATAAAGCTGGTCAATCCAGCAGGCTCTCTCCTTAGGGAGAGAGCCCTCAAAAAAAAACATTCCCAGCATTTAATTTATATATAGTTATTGAGGTTTTCGGTTGTAATTCAATCCGAACAAAGCCCTTGGAAATGTCCAAGGGCTTTTCTCTTTCAGTATTTATTCCTAGTTGACGACTAGTAGTTCAACTTAAAGACTTCTGCATTAATATTGTACTGTTTGACCAATGTCTTAGTAAACGACAAACTACCTTTTGGCACCAACAAATACAGCCTACTCTCTTTGACCGCTGCAAGCGTTTCCATCAACCGCCACTTGCTTACCAGCCTTCTGATTTTATCTGTTTTCAGGGCGATGTCACAGAAAAAACGCCTTCCATTCTTCATCATCGTAATATCAGGTGTAAATGGTTCTTGAGTGCTGGACTTCACCAAAGATTTAGGATTTTCGTACTCTTCTAGAATATCTGCTTTAATCCCTTTAAATCCCTTTTTTCTCAAAAACTGAACACCTGCTTCAATAAAATAATCATTCTCTTCTTTTTCTTTTCGATTCATATTATTTTTAATTTCATTTATTTCAATAATACTATAACGTGTTGATATTTAATATGTTCGAGCAAATAACAAATAAACCAACCCTTCCCAATTAAATGCCGAACAAATCTTACACTAGTTCGTTATAGGTCAATGAAAGTAGAATTAGAAATGCCGACGGACACGACAAACCTAGAACACTTCTTCAACATGTCTACGGATATGTTATGCATTGCAAATACAGATGGGTATTTTGTAAAAATCAGCCCTAGCTTCACTACAACTCTAGGATATTCCAAGAGTGATTTACTTTCTCGTCCTTTTTTTGATTTCATCCATCCTGATGATAAATCTCAGACAGCCCAAGAAGTGGAGCAACTTGCTCAAGGGGGAATGGCTATACAATTTGAAAACAGATTCCAGAAGAAAGATGGAGACTATATCTGGATTTCTTGGTCAGCCAAGGCAAACCCCGAGTCTGACTATCTATATGCAGTAGCCAGAGATGTGACCAAAATCAAGCAAAACCAGGAGTTGTTCGAGGAAGCGCAAGCGATGGCAAATGTCGGCGCCTGGGAAGTGGATTTGAAAAACAATACAGTTTTCTGGACGGATGAGGTGTATCGCATCCATGACCTTGAACCCAATGACGCTGTCGATTATAAAAGTGCCATCAACTTTTATCATCCAGAAGCTATCCCCAAAATACAGGAAGCACTCCGACGCTCCATGGAGGAAAACCTAGCATACGATATAGAATTGCGGCTTATCACCGCCAAGAAAAGAACGATATGGGTACGTGCGAAAGGAAGATGTGTTTTCAAAAATGGTACGCCCGTACTACTCAAAGGAACTTTCCAAGATATAGATATACGCAAGCGGGCAGAATTAAAACTAACCGAACTCAATGAGGCTCTGTCGAAATCAAATCAGGCACTAGAAGAATTTGCTTATATAGCCTCCCATGATCTCAAGGAACCACTTCGTAAAATCATCTCGTTCAACGAGCGCATTCAACTTATGAATTTGGATTTGCCCAGTAAAGCAAATTTATTCATGGACAGGATGAATGCCTCCGCACAACGAATGCAACAGCTAATTGAGGACTTACTGAAATATTCCAGGGTCAGTCATATACGGTACAACAAAAGCCTCATTTTGGACTTGAATGTAGAACTCACGGAGTTGATACACTCGAATGTTTCCTTTCAGGAAATCAAAAACAATATACACATAGAAAAGCTCCCTTCTATTAATGGTTGGGAACCTGTCCATCTGCAACAATTATTCACCAACCTTATTTCAAATTCTATCAAGTTCCAAAGAAAGGACACCACTTTACAGATAGACATTCGTTTGGAGAAAGAAAACAAAAAATCATTTGTTGTCGCATATCAAGACAACGGCATCGGGTTTGAACAACAATTCGCCACACAAATTTTAAAACCTTTTCAAAGACTTCATGGCCGGTCAGAATATGAAGGAACAGGCATTGGACTTGCCATCTGTCAAAAGCTAATGGAGCGGCACAAAGGAAATATAAAAGCAAAATCCAAACCTAATAAAGGGGCAACATTCCTGCTTTTGTTTAAAAAATAATACAAAACAATATAAAGTTTGCTTAACTTTACAAGAATATGCTTTTATCAAACAATCATACCATCCTTATTGCGGAAGACGACGACGACGATTTCTTGTTGATTCAGGAAGTCTTGGAAGAAGTCGAGTTCCTTAACCCAATTGTCCGGGTCAAGGATGGGGAAGAATTAATAAAGCATCTGGCAAACTGTCAAAAAAAATCCGAAAACCTGCCCGCTTTCATATTTTTGGATTTGAACATGCCTAGAAAGAATGGTCTGGAAGCACTGCGAGAAATAAAAACAAACGAAAAGCTAAGAAACATTCCCGTGATCATTCTGAGTACTTCCAACGTCTCTCACGATGTGTTGTCATCTTATGACTTGGGATCCAATGCGTACATTACCAAGCCTAGCAGTTATGTATCATACGTAGCTACTATGAATAAAGTAATGGGTTTTTGGAAAGGTATCAACCAGTTCTAAAAAAGCGATATGACAAATTTCCTTCAGCATATCAAAATCCTCATGATTGATGATGATGAGGATGACATCCTGCTTATGGAAGATATGCTGGAAGGGATGAGAAGTTCCAACCAGACTTTCAGCCTTCATGCATATACCAGTCTTTCGAAGGCCGCTGCCGAATTAGAGATACACCAAACTTATGGCAGCCTTAAAGATCATTATATCCAAATAGCCCTACTAGACCTAAATCTCGGCCCTACGCAAGGCATCCAAACACTCAGGGCTTTTAAGCGAAATTTGGGACAGCTTCCCGTCATCGTACTTACGGGTATGGCAGGAGAAGAAATAGGGCGTACTTGTATACGAGAAGGAGCTAGTGATTACTTAGTTAAGGACCGCTTTAGCCCAGAGCAATTTATCCGTTCTATCAATTATGCGATTGAGCGACATGCGCTCGCTGAAGAAATCAATTTTCAAAAACAACAAGTAGAGCAATCTTATGCTCAACTGGAAGAGCTACTTTTTGCTGTATCCCACGACCTTAAAGAACCTCTGCAGGGTATAGTCCGATTTACTCAACTTCTACAAAAAAAACACGAAAATCAATTAGATGTAGGTGACCAAGATGCGCTTAAATTCATTGTAGTAGAAGGTAGGCGGCAATACGAACAGATAGATGGCTTGATGCGATATTTAGAAATCAATCAAAAAACCAAACAGGTCGAAACGGTTTATTTGAACACCCTTATCACTAAAATCATTACGCTTCTTAAAGAAAAACACCAGCTCGATAAATGGAATATCAACTATCCACCTTTACCCAATATACAGTTCAATGAAGAGTTGGCTTTCGTTTTATTTGAACAACTCCTAGACAATACTATCAAGTTCAAAAAAGCAAGTCAAACGACGCCACTTACCAATATTGAGCTTGAAGACAAGGATACTTATTGGGTTTTCAAAATAATAGATGAGGGTATTGGCATACCTTTAGAGATGCAGCCCAAAATATGGGGTTTGTTCAAACAAGGCTTGTTTAAACATGATTTGAATGGTATAGGACTTGGGCTCGCCTTGACCCAGAAAATAATCCATTCCTTCGGCGGAAGCATCGACATTAATTCTGAGGTAGGGGAAGGAACGACTATTATTTTTACAATTCCTAAAAACGCTGAAAAAAGAACATTACAAGTACTCAAAAGCCGTTACTAGTTGGAAAAACCATTCGTGAAAAATAAAAACTCCAAAATGGTCTGCTGGTAAATAGCCTCTAGTTTAATGAGTTTGATCTGTGCTTCTAAGTATTTTTCTTGTCGTTTATTTAGTATGAAAACCGAGCTTTCTCCAAATTGAAATCGCTCTTGCTCTCCCTGTAATAGCCGGAAGTAGTTATCCACATTACTGCGCAGCAAATCCATCAGCGCTAGCAACTGTATCCTTTGAGTCCGATTGAAATTAATTTTGGCCCGAAGGGCAGCTTGCTCACTTTCTATTTCCAGGCCTAGTGCTTCTTGTTTAAGCTGGTTTTCTTCCAGTTCTGCCCTCGCTTGCCGACGAAACATAGGCATACTAAAAGACACCCCCCATTTATAATCGTTGATGGTATAAGTTGGAACTATATTCTCAGCCCCCGTAGCAAGTAATGGCTGATATTTAAGCTTTATTTTAGGCTTCGTTTTTTCCCGTTTCAATCGCTCGTCTATTTGCAGAGCCGCTTGTTTTAGTTGCTTCTCCCTTATTTTAGGATAATTGTCAATAATCGTATCCGTGTTTTGACTTTCGTCAAATATAAACCGATTCATTTGCAAACTATCTGGGCGTCCGTTTAGATTCCGAGCTGGCCGTTCATCCTCCCAAAGATACTGCAATACGACCTGTCTGCTTTTTTCTAATCCTATTTGATTTTGTTGCAAAGCATTTAATCTGTCCTGAACAATCAAAGCGGCTTCTAATGTATCAATCGCTGGTTTTTCTCCATTTTCATAAGATGCCTTAGTTGCTTCAAAGTAAGTATTTGCCAATTCCAAGCCTTCTTCCAAAACACGCTGTACCCCTTCTTTTTCCTGCCATTCGACGAAAGTCGAAGCGGCATTGAACAGCAGACTGTTCAACAACTCAACCCGTTTGTTTTCAGTTTGGAAATTGTAAATTTCTGCTTGCCGCAAACCCGCCCTGCGTTCATCAAACAATAAGCCTTGCCAGAGGTTCGCCTCGATACCCAATGCCCACAATCCGAAGTCATCCGTGGTGCGCTCTGGATTGAGGAAGACACCTTCATTTCTCTCATAAGCACCACTGACGGTCAGACCATATTGTAGCGGTACTTTCACTTGGGTTTGAAATATTTGAAAATAATGCTTACTGTCAAAATATTTTTCATCCCAATCGGAATAAATCTGGGGGTCAAAACCACCTCTAGCACGCAGTCGCCTAGCTGAAGCAAAGGCTTCTTGAAGACTGGCCTGTCTGGCTACTGGATGATTGGCACGCACTTGCTCGATAAACTCCTCATAGCTTATCGTCGATTCATTTTGCGTGTGTGCAATATTTATTTTTATTAAAAACAGTATCAATAAAAGCAATCTCAGCATCTAACAAGCATTGATTTTTGGCAATGTATCTACCCTTTTAAAATGAGGAGTAGCAGAACCGTTTTCGTCAACATGGACAAAAACAATTTTGTCTATTTTAATAATGGCAGCTTTTGTAAACAAGTTGCGGACTTCGCAAGAAAATGTAATCGATGTCCGCCCCAACTCTTGAAACGCTAGGCCAATCTCAATGACATCTCCCTGTGCGGCAGAGCTGATAAAATTAATTTCAGACATGAATTTGGTTACCACTTGTTTAGTCCCCAATTTGCTCATCGCGTATATACCCGCTTCTTCGTCTATCCAACGGAGCAGCGCCCCTCCAAAAAGGGTGTTTCGAGCATTTAAGTCCCCTGGTTTTATCAATTTTCTAGAATAAAACTGCATCTATATTATTTTACGGATTTAAGGGGTGCTTTTGTTTTGACTTCTTTCTGTTTACCCTCTTTTGGCTTATAAAAATCGGGTGGAAACCCATTTAGCTGACGCCATATCTCATACCACAGTGGTACATCATTCAATAATAAAATCGCTTTCGCCCCCGAACCAACCCGCAATAAATCGGGCCAGATTTTCCCTTCATTCGTAGGCTGCAACAGGACACGATATTTTCCATTATCGCTAATGTAACGGTCGATGGCATAAATCTCCGCCGGAAAAGTACCAAAGGAAGTATTGGGCCAACCACTAAACACCACCGCAGGCCAACCGTCAAAAATCAAACGAGCCGTTTGGTCATTCTGAAGCAAGGGAAGGTCTTGTGGTTTTACGTACACCTCAACTGCCAGATCAATCTCCGCAGGCATCACGGTTACTAAATCAGCCCCTTCTTTGACGATTTCCCCGATGCCCTTTTTCACCAATTTGGTAATATAACCAGATTGCGGTGCCCGCACATAGTACATATTTTGCCGCTGGTTATAGTTGCTTAGTTGATTCTGTAACTTTGAAGTAGAAGCTACCGCATCCAACTGCTTTGACAATGCCGTAAACTGGTCTGACTCCGACTTCGCCAACTTATCTTCATATTCGTTGCGCACTGCCGACTTTTCGATATTCAATTGGAGCAGCTCATTCATACCGATCGCGATTTTGTTCTGAAGTACGTTGACCTTCGCGCTCACCTCCTGTCTCTTCATTTTTTTTATCTCCAGATCTGTCAGGGGTTTCAAACCCTTATCGTATAGTTGTTGTGTTCGAACTAATTGCTTTTCAGCAATATTCAGATTGATTTTTTCTGCTTTTAAGTCCGTACTATCATTGACTATTTTGAGTCGAGTTTGCTCTATCTTATTCTCGACCTGTTTGAGTTTCCATTCTCTAGCTTCCTCTAGAGCGCGGTATTGCCTTTCGAGCGATTTCCGCTTGTCTACATAAGAACCTATACTTTTATTCTTAGCATCAGCTTGTTCACTAGTCCGCCTTATCAAATCAGGGTCAAGGTATTCGCTCTTTACCTCTGACAAGAAAACAATCGTATCCCCTGCCTCTACAAAACTTCCTTCTTGTACATACCATTGTTCGATTTTCCCAGAAATAACAGAAGGAATAGCCTGTGGTCTTTGGTTGGGTTTTAAGGTTGTCAAATAGCCTTCTACCCTAACATTTTGTGTCCAAGGCAGAAATAGGGTAGCGACCACAAGTATGCCTACACCTAGCGTTATTACGACAGGCATCCTGCCCGAAGACTTGGTTCGGAGCGCACTGAACACCTTCGATTCTTTGTACGCAATCTTATGATTGATACTATTGTCTGAAATATTGAGCATAATCCGAAGCTTATAATTCTATAATCTGTGTGGCCTTGTTTTCCCAATATGGATAGTCCGCTATGACTATTGCCGTCCAAGGACGTTCTGGCGACATGATATAATCGACAATTTCGTCTTTTTCGTCTTTCCCGATGTGCATCATGGCATCTTCCATCAGCAATAACTTAGGATGATGCACTAAGGCCCTCGCAATAAGAATTTTCTGGATAATGCTCCTTGGCAATTTTCTACCTCCTGGGTCTATGAGGCTATTGACGCCTTTATCTTGGTGTGCCAGAAAACTTCTCAAATTGAGCACATTTAGTATTTCATAAACCTGACTATCGGGAATTGGCCTTTTCAATGTGATATTCTCTAAAATAGTCCCTTCAAACAATTGATTGGTAGGGAAATAGAATCCGACTATCTCATAAAGCTCGTCTTTTTTGTAATTATTAATTGGAATATTGTTAATCAATAGTTCTCCATCATCAAAATCATAGATACCAGCAACCAACCGTAAAAAGGTAGATTTACCACTTCCACTATCACCAGAAAGCACCACCTTTTCGCCAGCAGGTATCTCAAAGGAGAGCGATTTCATTAATTTTTGCCGCATATCTGGGTAGCTGAACTCTAAATCTTCCGCCTCTATTGACACTGGGTTGCTCTTATCTGTTATTTCTGCTTTCCCTTCCTCATCCATCGGCAGGTCTGTCACGAAGCCAATCTTTTCTAAGGCCGTCAATACATCATAAATCCCGTCAATCAGACGTATCAGCTTTTCGATGGAGTTGATGATTAGAATGATGATGATTTCTGAAGCTACAAATTGACCAATGTTCATCTGTTCTTGAAAGACCAGTACACTTCCCAAGATTAGCAAACCTGCCACAACAAGTACTTTCATACCGATGAAGTACTTAAACTGGTTGAC
>JAHDBO010000397.1 GCA_020630355.1 Saprospiraceae bacterium | reverse complement strand
AGTCAAAGTCACGGTCATTGTCAAGGTCATTCCAAATAGAAGATATTGCGCTTTTCAAGCGAAAAGCACTGCACTGGCTATCTCGTTTTGAGGTAGCCAGTTTTTTGGATTCCAATGGCTACGCAGAAGATGAGTACAGCCGTTATGATGGCTTGATTGCGGCAGGTGTCTGTCGGGAATTGGTGGTTCCGAAGGATAGTAAGACAGATGCTTTTGCGGCACTCAAAGATTTCTGGGAAGCCGAAAAAGGCTGGTTGTTTGGCTTTTGGGGCTATGATTTGAAAAATCAGATAGAAAAGCTTTCTTCTAAGAACGAGGATAAGCTCGATTTTCCTGATTTACATTTTTATACTCCTGAAATACTGATTCAAATCCAAGGACAAAACGTTACTATTTTTTCTGAAAAAGAGGAAGCAGGTCATGTTGTAGAAGCGATTTTGAAGACGGAAATAGAAGCGGAGCAAAGGACTCCTAGCACGAAAGGACGCCTTGAGATACAAGCGCAAGTCGCCGAAGTGGATTATCTTCAAACCGTGGCGACCATCAAGCAGCATATCCTTGAGGGTGATTTGTACGAGATGAATTATTGCCAGCAATTCTTTGTGGAAGGAGCAGCAATTCAGCCTATTGCACTTTTTGAATCTTTGAACCAAATCTCCAAAGCGCCTTTTTCTGTTTTTTATAAAAATAGGGAGCAGTATCTTCTTTGTGCTAGCCCCGAACGCTTCCTTCAAAAACGAGCAAACACGCTCATCTCCCAACCCATCAAAGGCACACTCAAACGAGGGGAATCCCAATCGGAAGACGCCCTTTTGCGGAAGCAACTCTATCACTCCGAGAAAGACCGAGCAGAGAATGTCATGATTGTGGACTTGGTGCGCAATGACCTAGCCCGCTCTTGCCAAGCAGGGACGGTGCAGGTCGAAGAACTGTTTGGGATTTATGGCTTTGGGCAGGTCTTCCAGATGATTTCTACGATTAAAGGGGAGCTTCGAGCAGAGACACATTTTATAGATGCCATCAAAAACGCCTTCCCGATGGGCTCGATGACGGGTGCGCCCAAGGTGATGTCCATGCAATTGATAGAACAGTACGAGCAAGCACGGCGAGGGCTTTACTCAGGCGCCTTCGGCTATATCGACCCACAGGGGGATTTTGATTTCAATGTGGTCATTCGTTCTATGCTATACAACGCTGCCAAGTCCTATCTCTCCTTCCAAGTCGGCGGTGCGATTGTCTATGACTCCAACCCTGCTGCGGAGTACGCCGAGTGTGAGCTGAAGGTGAAGGGGATTAGGGCAGTGTTATCCGTTTAAATAAAGCATTTTTCCCAAATCGGGATGTTTTTTCCGCTTCTGGGATGGATTTTAATTGGCACGACTGATTAATTGTTTGTTAATCAGTGTGTTGTGTTTTTGGCTTGATGTTTACATATATATTAGTGTTTTTAAGAGTGATTAGT
>JAHDBO010000396.1 GCA_020630355.1 Saprospiraceae bacterium | reverse complement strand
ATTTTTGATAGCCCCATTCTACCGCAGCTTCGTTGGCTTTTGAACCCGTTACACGTCCTCCGATTTCATCGCACAGCTCTTGTAAATCTTCTTCGATAGGTGTTTCTCCGAGCATGGCGCTGAGGAGTTTTTCTGTGTCAGTCTGAGCATTAAGCTGCGTTAAAAAAAAGAAAGAGAAAACTAAAACGAACAGCGACTTCATAATAATTTGGTTTTAAACATTTGTAATTTAGGAATAAAAACCAAGCCTTCAAACCTACTCTTCTATTTCCAAGACTTCAAAAAGCTCGTCCAATTCTTCAAATGATTTATAACCGACCATTTCTTCTTCGCCTCCTTTCACGCTCAATCCTTGGATGTCAAGTTCTAGTAAATCTTCTAAATCTTTCGCTTTGATGCTTAGCTTGAGTAGTAGTGGATAAGTCTCAGCAAGACCTTGTAAATCGGCAAGGCTGATGACCTTTCCTGCTTGTAAATCATCCCAGGTGATATTGTTTTTGGAGAAATCCAAAAGAAAATAAGCCACACTAGGCTGAAGGTCTTGGAGATGAGCTTCAAGTTGTTCTAGCGTCGAATCGGGATTCCAGATGACTTCCTTGATGACAGGCACTTGTATAGCGTCAATCAGTGTTTTTTCTGCAAAATGACCCACTTGCACAGCCTCTAGTTCTAGCAGTTTAATCCCTGTTTGAATGGCGGCTAAATCCATATTGCCAAACTCCCCAACGATAGTAGGGCCTTCGACCCATTCTTTGATGGCTTTGACCTGCGTGGCTGGCAAATAGTCGGGCGTATTGGGTTCGAGGTTGAATCCTAGCCATTCTACATAAAATGCCGCAAAATAACGGGCATCCGTTAAGTTATTGACGGCACTAGCCTTTATCTTTGTTTTCAGCATCTTTTTTTAATTTCATTAGACATTATTCTATTTTCGATTTTGGTAAAAACAGTAGGTTATAAAATAATGATTTTCAATCTAATATCTAAAGACTAATTACTAATATCTGATTTTAGAATAAAATCTATTTTCATGAAAAATTCTCTTCCTCTTCTATTAGTACTCCTTGTTGCTTGTCAGCCACCACTGTCCAATCCACCTCAAGAAGAGACTGCAAATATCGTAAAAGATTCGACGAAAAAGATTATTCCAGCAGTAGTGCTTGCCCCTGAAGTTCCTGATTATGATACTCTGGAGTGGGCGGATATTGCTTATCTGGATTCAACAATTATTGTTGATATGAAATATGCGACAAGCGATAATTTTGTCAAGGAGCAGATGTACGACTGTGGGCGTTGCTTTCTGCGCCCACAAGTGGCAAAGGCGGTTGTGCGGATTCATCGAAAGCTACAAAAACAAGGGCTTGGTCTGAAAATGTATGATTGTTTTCGCCCCAGACCAATACAGTCCAAACTTTGGAAAAAAATGCCTGATGCTCGTTATGTGATGCATCCGAGCAAGGGCTCTATGCACAATC
>JAHDBO010000066.1 GCA_020630355.1 Saprospiraceae bacterium | reverse complement strand
AAGGGGTTTACCAACAGGAACTCCATCATGGCACTTTAATCAAAACAGGGATTCAATTTCGTTTGATTGATAATGCCAATGAACCAGGCACTGGTATTTCTCCTTTGATACCACGGTATAAATCCTACAATCCATCGGCTTTTTTTATTTTCCAAAAAGAGAAAGAGAAATGGTTCTATGAAATCGGCACCCGTTATGATTTCAAGTATTTTGACGTTACCAATATCACGAACACTATCCCTAGGACTCTAGAAAGCATACAGCATCGTTTTCATAATTACGCTTTGTCAGGCGGCTTGAAATACCAAGCGAGCGAGCAATTCAAAACCAACCTTAACCTCGGTTTTATGATGCGTGCACCCGAAATCAATGAGCTATACAGTTCGGGTTTGCACCAAGGTGTGAGCGGTATCGAAGAAGGTCAGAGAGACTTGCAACAAGAACAATCTATAAAGTTAATCTGGTCGGTCGATTGGTTCAGCAACGAACACTTTTTTGTGCAGGCCTTGGCCTACATGCATCAAATCAACGATTATATTTATTTACAACCACAGGATGATTTTCGCTTGACGATTAGAGGCGCATTCCCTGTTTTCAAATACGAACAAACCAATGCCCGATTAATCGGAACAGATATTCAAATGACTTATGAACCCTTCGAAAATTTAAAATTAATTGGTAAATATGCCATCGTAAGAGGACAAGACACATCTAATGACTTACCGCTTGTCAATATTCCTGCTGATAATTTATTCACTTCCGTGAAATACAGTTTCAATTCCAATAAAAAATGGACCAATCCATATATCTCCCTTAACGGAAAATACGTCTGGCAACAAAGCCGCCTAGAGGCAGCACAAGACTTTGTACTACCACCAGATGCTTATTTTTTATTGGGCTTACAAATGGGAAGCAGTCTAAAATTGAAAGAATCAAAAATAGATTTCACGCTTCGTGCCAACAATTTACTCAACACCACGTATAGAGATTATCTGAATCGCCTTCGATACTTCGCCGACGAGCCTGGCATCAATGTCAGCTTCGGGGTGAATTATCATTTTGAGGGATGATTAGATTTTAGTAATTAGTCTTTAGACATTAGATTGAAAATCATCTTTTCATACCCTACCCTTTTTACCAAAATCGAACATAGAATAATGTCTATTTTATAAAAAAATCTTTATGCAAAAAAAGGAAGTCTCTGCATATATCTATACTGTTGAAAACTTCATGAGTGAAGAAGAATGCCAGCACTGGATTCAACTCGGCGAAATGGAAGGCTTTGAAAAAGCTAAAATAAACTTGGGTACTCGACAAGTACTCGCTCCTGGTGTCCGCAACAACGATAGGGTCATCTACGATGATGAAACCTTGACGCTCGACCTCTGGGAGCGTATCAAACCTTTTGTTCCTCAAGAATTGGAATATGGCTATGCTTGTGGTTTGAACGAACGGCTTCGTTTTTATCGTTATACCATTGGACAAGAATTTAAGATGCATCGAGATGGAAGTCATATTAAAAACATCCACGAATGGAGTTCTTATACTTTCATGGTCTATCTCAATGACGGCATGGAAGGAGGAGAAACACTTTTCCCAAATTCAGGAACTAGCATTCAACCCAAAACAGGGATGGCACTCCTATTCGCCCATCAACTATTGCATCAGGGTTGCCCAATCACCAAAGGCGTTAAATACGTTTTGCGAACAGATGTGATGTATCGCAGAAAAGGGAAGTGAATACCTTCTCGTCATTTTGAGCGAAGTCAAGGAATGCTCTCAGGCAAGAAGAATAAACATGAGCATATACAAAAATAGCTCAATAGAATTTCCTACCCCCAGTAAGACATCTCACTGCGTTCGATGTGACAAAATGAGTAAAATCCCCTACTTTTGAAAAAATTCTCAGAAGATGGCGGATAAGAAACTTTTCCTGTTAGATGGTCATGCTTTGGTGTATCGGATGCACTATGCCTTTATCACAAGACCTTTGATTAATTCCAAAGGCATCAACACCTCTGCCGTCACGGGTTTTACTCGCTTTTTATGGGATATTATCCGTAAGCAAAATCCAACACACATCGCCGTTTCTTTTGATTTGCCAGGAGGTACATTCCGCAACGAAATGTTCCCAGAATACAAAGCGAATCGAGAAGCACAACCAGAGGATATTACTACGGCACTCCCTTATATTTTCAAAATATTGGAAGGCTTCCGCATCCCTATGGTGACTAAGGAAGGTTACGAAGCCGACGACGTTATCGGAACGCTGTCCAAGCAAGCAGAAAAAGAAGGTTTCAAAGTCTATATGGTTACACCCGACAAGGATTATGCGCAATTGGTTTCTGAAAATATTTTCATTTACAAACCTGCTCGATCAGGGAATGGCGTAGAGATTTTAGGTGTTCCTGAAGTCCTAGAAAAATGGCAAATCAAACGAGTCGAGCAAGTCATTGACGTCCTAGGATTACAAGGAGATAGCGTGGACAATATCCCAGGCATCCCAGGCGTAGGAGCAAAGACTGCCGTCAAATTATTGAATCTTTATGACAGCATGGAAGGCGTGTTGGCCAATACCGACAAGCTCAAAGGCAAGCAAAAAGAGAAGGTAGAAACCTATGCAGAACAAGGCTTGCTCTCTAAAAAACTAGCGACTATTGACATCAATGTGCCGATACAATTTAACGCTACCGAATATCAAATCGACCCGATCAACAAGGAGTTTTTATCTGAGGTATTCAAGGATTTAGAATTTAGAACCTTGGCAAAACAAATCCTAGGAGCGAGTGTAGAGCCAGCTTCTAGCTCCGCTCCTCAAATGCCACGAGTAGGACAACAACAAAGCTTGTTTGGCGACAGCCTCCCAACAGAACTGCCCATCCGCCCTATCCCTGTCCATTCCTTGGCGGAAAAGAACATTACTAACACAGACCATACTTATCATCTCATAGATACACCCGAAAAAAGAGCCGAACTCGTTGAATTATTAAGCAAGCAAAAAAGCTTCTGTTTCGATACCGAAACCACAGGAATCGACGCCAATGAAGCCGAGCTAGTCGGGATGTCATTTGCCGTAAAGGCACATGAAGCTTACTACGTACCCATCCCTGTCGAGCAAGCAGAAGCGAAAGCAATCGTAGCAGCGTTTAAGTCGGTTTTTGAAAATGAAAATATTGAGAAAACAGGGCAAAATATCAAGTATGACATCATTATGTTGCGTTGGTACGATGTGCAAGTAAAAGGGACTTTTTTTGATACGATGATAGCACATTATTTGTACGAGCCAGAGCTGCGTCACAATATGAATTACTTGGCAGAAACCTATCTTAAATATGCGCCCGTTTCGATAGAGACTTTGATTGGTAAAAAAGGAAAAAACCAGTTGACGATGCGAGATGTGCCAATTGAAAAAGCATCGGAATATGCAGGAGAAGATGCGGATATTACCTTACAATTAAAAGGCGTATTAGAACCTAAATTGGAAGAAGATAAGCTAACGAATTTGTACAAAACGATGGAAGAACCACTCGTTAAGGTACTAGCAGATTTGGAATACAATGGTATCAATATCAATGTGGATTTCCTAAATGAATACTCGGTGGAGTTGGGTTCAAAAATTGATGCTTTAGAGCATAAAATCCACGAAGAAGCAGGAGTAAAATTCAATATCGCTTCGCCCAAGCAAGTCGGAGAAGTGCTTTTTGATAGGCTAAAAATCCCTTATCGCTGGCGCAAGACCAAAACAGGACAGTATTCTACCAATGAAGAAAAGCTGACTGAACTCGCCAAAGAGCACGATATAGTAGCGACGATTCTAGAGCATCGCAGCTTATCCAAATTAAAATCCACCTATGTAGATGCTTTGCCCAAAATGGTCAATTCTAAAACAGGAAGAATTCATTCTTCTTTTAATCAGGCCTTGACCGCTACGGGACGTTTGAGTTCCAATAATCCCAACCTGCAAAACATTCCTATCCGTACAGAAGAGGGACGCAAGGTGCGGCAGGCCTTTATACCAAAGGACGAGGAGCATATTTTATTGGCGGCGGATTACTCGCAAATCGAGTTGCGCCTCATTGCAGAAATTAGCGGTGACGAAGCCATGCTCGAAGCTTTCAGCAAAGGACAAGATATTCACCGCGCGACTGCAGCTAAAGTGTATGGAGTTCCTTTTGAGGAGGTCACCAGTGACCAAAGACGCAATGCCAAAACGGTTAATTTCTCGATTATTTATGGGGCGGGTGCCACGAATCTATCCAAGCAATTGGACATCAGTCGCAAGGAAGCGAGGGAATTGATTGACCAGTATTTCGCACAATATCAAGGACTAAAAAAATACATGGACGATTCTGTCAAAAAAGCGAGAGAAGAGGGCTATGTTTCGACTTTGATGGGGCGGAGACGCTATCTGCGGGATATCAACTCTAGGAATGGTATCAACCGTTCTCATGCCGAGCGCAACGCTATCAACACACCGATACAAGGTACGGCAGCAGATATGATTAAGCTGGCGATGATTAAGGTCTTTGACGCCATGAAAGCCAAAGAATTGAAATCTAAAATGATTTTGCAAGTGCATGATGAATTGGTTTTTGATGTCTATAAACCAGAATTGGACATCATCAAACCCTTGATTGAAGAAAATATGAAAACCGCTATCCCTGATCTGAAAGTACCGATTTTGGTGGGAATGGACACAGGTGAAAATTGGTTGGAGGCACATTAAAGAAATAGACAATATCGTTGATACTGACGATGACTTTAATTATTTTTGAATAAAAAAGGACATGAACCTCCAAGAAAGATATGTGAATCCATTTACTGATTTTGGTTTCAAAAAACTGTTTGGAAGTGAGCCAAACAAGGAATTTCTCATAGATTTCTTAAATACGCTTTTACCTAAAAAACATAAAATTGAATCCCTCAGTTATACCAAAAGTGAGCATCTCGGTAGCAATGCGCTGGACAGAAAAGCTATCTTCGATTTATATTGCACAGGAAAAGACGGCAGTAAGTTTATTGTAGAAGTTCAAAAAGCAAAACAAAATTTCTTCAAGGACAGAAGTGTATTTTATGCTACTTTCCCTATTCAAGAACAGGCAAAACGAGGTAATTGGGACTTTCGGCTTGACCATGTTTATACTGTGGGGATTCTAGACTTTGAATTTCAAGACGGTAAAGAAAACAAGGATGTAAAAACGGTAGTTAAACTAAAAAATGAAAAAGGGACGGTCTTCTATGATAAACTCACCTTCATCTACTTGGAAATGCCAAAATTTGATAAGAAAGAAGAAGACTTAAAAAGCAACTATGATAAGTGGTTATATGTTTTCAAATATCTACCCGACCTTCAAAGTCGTCCAAAAAAACTGCAAGAAAGAATTTTCGAACGTTTTTTTCGTCTAGCCGAAATAGCCAACTTTTCTGCTAAGGAAAAAATGAGTTATGAAAGCAGTCTGAAATACTATAGAGATTTAAAAAATGTAATCGACACCTCTAAGCAAGAAGGGGTAGAAGAGGGCATTAAAGAGGGCATTAAAGAGGGTATCAAAGAAGTTGCCTTAAATTTACTGCAAATGGAACTTCCTATCGAACAAATTGCTGAAGCGACAGGACTATCAATCGATGCCATCAAAAAAATAAAAGAAGGGTTGCCAAAAAAATGAAGAACCGCTACAACGAACTAATCGACCAGACTTTTGAGTTTCCTCAAAATGGTTTTGATTTGAAGGGGGATTACCTCCGATTCAATGGCATCGAGCTGAAGGAATTGATTGATACTTACGGGACACCGCTCAAGGTGCATTATCTCCCGAAAATCGGTCAGCAAATCGCTAAGGCAAGACAGCTTTTTGCGCAAGCATTCCAAACACACGATTATAAAGGCAACTATTACTATTGCTATTGTACCAAGGCATCCCATTTTAGTTTCATTCTGGATGAGGTCACCAAGCATAATGTACAAGTAGAAACCTCCTCGGCCTTTGATATGGATTTGCTGCAAAAGCTATTCGAAAAAGGCAAAATCAATCGGACGACAATCGTCGTTTGCAATGGCTATAAAACCCGACGTTATCTAGAGCGGATTGTCGCTTATCAAAAGGACGGATTCAAGAATGTCATCCCTGTTTTGGACAACATGGAAGAGTTGTCTTTTTATCAAGAAAACCATCTAAAAGAATCTTTCAAAATCGGGATTCGAGTAGCAACGGATGAAGAACCCAACTTCCAGTTCTATACTTCTCGCCTAGGTATACGTCCTTCTGAGGTTTTAAATTTTTATAAAAAAGAAATCAAAAATGATCAGCGCATCCACTTGAAGATGCTTCATTTTTTCGTGGATACTGGCATTAAGGATTCCATCTATTTTTGGAACGAAATCAAGAAAGTCATTAAACTCTACTGCGACCTGAAAAAGCTTTGTCCTGGTCTAAAAGCCATCAATGTTGGTGGTGGATTACCTATACAGCACTCTTTGGGATTCGATTATGATTACGAATACATGATTCAGCAAATCGTGGAACTGATACGGGATGCCTGCGAAGAAGAAGGAATAGAACATCCCGATATTTTCACAGAATTTGGTTCTTTTACCATAGGGGAAAGTGGGGCGACTATCTTTTCAGTCATCGGACAAAAACAACAGAACGATGCCGAATTGTGGTACATGGTGGATAATTCTTTGATGAATACGCTACCTGATACTTGGGGCATCGATCAGCGTTTTATAATCCTCCCTATCAATAAATGGAACAACGAATATTGTCGGGTCAATGTAGGTGGTATCACTTGCGATAACTCGGATTATTACAATGCTGAGGCACATATCAGCCAGCTTTACTTGCCCAAGTTTAGACGGGATGCTAAAGAACCACTTTACATCGGTTTCTTCCATACGGGTGCTTATCAAGATGCGCTAAGCGGCTATGGCGGCATCAAGCATTGCTTGATTCCTTCTCCTAAGCGGATTTTGATTGACAAAGATAAAGATGGAAATATCCAGCATTGGGAATATAACCAAGAACAGGACGCTGAGTCGATGTTACGGATTTTGGGGTATTAGACCCGTTCTACAATCGTTGCTACACCCATACCGCCTCCGACACAAAGGCTGACTAAGCCTGTATTCAAATCTCGACGCTCTAGCTCGTCCACGAGTGTTCCTAGGAGCATTGCTCCTGTTGCGCCAAGTGGATGCCCCATTGCAATAGCACCCCCATTGACATTGAGTATATCATTGGAAATATTGAGGTCTCTTTGAAATTTGAGAACAGGTGCAGCAAAGGCTTCGTTCATTTCCCAAAGGTCAATATCCTTTACGCCCATTCCTGCTTTTTCAAGTGCTTTTTCGGCGGCAGCCGTCGCCCCTTGCAACATCAAAGTCGCATCTGTGCCAACTGTACCAATCGCTCGGATTCTGGCACGACGTTTCAAACCGAGGGCTTTGCCTTTCGCTTCGCTGCCCACTAGGACTAGGGCTGCCCCATCCACGATTCCAGAAGAATTGCCTGCCGTATGCAAATGTTGCATCTTGGTAACGGAAGGATAGCGATACATCGCTACGGTATCATAACCAGATTCCCCTATTTCCCGAAAGGAAGGATTCAAATGTGCCAAATCTTCTAGCAAAGTATCAGGCCGAACGTGCTCATCTTTTTCTAAAATAGGCAATCCCGTTCCATCAAAAACAGGAACAATCGAGTTATCAAAATAACCACTATTCCAAGCAGCAGCAGCTCGTTGTTGCGATTGGAGTGCATAAACATCCAGCTCCTCACGAGTATATCCTTCGAGGGTCGCCATCAAGTCAGCACTGATGCCTTGTGGGATGTAGCCCGTTTTAATAGCGACTTCGGGGTCATACATCAAAGCACCTCCATCGCTTCCAATTGGTACTCGGCTCATGCTTTCGATGCCACCTGCGATAATCAAATCCTCCCAACCCGAGCGGATCTTCATCGCCGCCAAGTTGACTGCCTCCAATCCAGAAGCACAAAAACGATTGATTTGAAAACCTGGTACAGATTTATCCCAACCTGCATACAACAAAGCCGCTTTCGCAATATTCGCCCCTTGGTCTAAAATAGGCGTCACACATCCGATGATGCAATCGTCCACCTCTTGAGTCGGCAATTCATTGCGCTGACGAATGGTCTCCAAAGTAGCGGATAATAATTTGATGGGCTTCACTTCATAAAGTGCCCCGTTTTTTTTGCCTTTCCCCCTTGGAGTGCGTACCGCATCGAAGATATATGCTTCTGACATGTGATTGTGAATGATGGTTGATGAATGATGAAAGTTTCATGAAGCAGGATTCGACCTTGTGAAACCCTTTTCATTACAAAAGTAAAGTTTTTGAATTTCATATCGAACGTGAACTTAGATTACCATTTCCCAAGGGCCTGCTTTCGCAGGGATTCCTCTGGAACAAAACTAAAAATTAATCATTCATAACTAAATCCTCCTAGTACTAATCCCATTTTTTCTAGTACAAGTAGAAATAAATGGATTCCTTTTCATGGAAAGCGCAATTTGAAAGTATTGGTTCGTTAAAAGGTAACAGCTATGGGATATTCAGGTGTTTTAGACATGATACAGCGGAATCGGAATAATAGGAACATGCAAAAGCAAAACCGAGAACGCTACAATGAACTCAAAGGAATGTCAGAAAAGCCAAGCGGCTATATTTTCAACAAGGAAAAGTTTGGGAATAAAAACCCAATAGCGATTGAAGCTAATCGACTAAAGATTCAGGGCGCATTCCGAAGGGAAAGACGAATCATTTTTATCAAGACTTTTATTACAATGCTTATCTTGACCTTTATTTGGTATTTGATTTTTTAGAATTAATCCAAAACCGCTCTAGAGGATTATTTCATTTTAATACGTTAAAACAATGGCAGGGAAAAAATTGAGATTGACGGGATTCACCCGATTTTTGGTGTTTATGGTATTTGCAGCACCAGCAGCATATATGGGTGCACACTATTACAACGGAGAGGATGGCTTCCAGAAATTCAAGGAATTGATAGGAATAGAGGAAGCCCAATCATCCGAAAAAAATACAACAACAAAAACTATAGAGGAAGTTACACCGACAACAAAAACCGAATCAACTACTACAGAAAAAGAAACGATGGAAGAAGCGCCTAGCGAAACCATCATCAATAGTACGATTGCCCGTTTGGAAGATGACATCAAAGAGAAAGA
>JAHDBO010000065.1 GCA_020630355.1 Saprospiraceae bacterium | reverse complement strand
AATTCCCCAAAAGGGATGCCCTTGGCACAAAATTTTTCATTCAGAATTAAGTCTAGTGTTAATCATCTTAGGATCTCATCAAAAATACAATTTTTAGCACTAGCATCATCAGCTAGATCTAGCTTTTAGGGTGACTAAGGAATGAGTTGCCCTATTTGTATTTCTTGATTTTAAATATTTTTTGGTTGAAAGTCGCTTGTTCAAAGCCATTCAAATTATTATTCATAGCTCTTATTTGTGACTTTATATTTTCAATGCCGTCATTATAATAAATCAACTTAAACTGGCGATAACATCCAATTACAAGCCAGGTAACAAAGAACCTTAATTAATATGAAGTTTGAAATCTTCCAAAGCGAAAAAAATGAGAAATTCTATTTTCGCTTGAAAGCAAGAAATGGTCAAGTCATCCTGACAAGCCAAGGTTACAGCAGTAAAGCATCCGCTAAGAACGGTGCAGAATCCGTCGCTAAAAATGCCCCTGACGACGATAAATTTGAAAGAAAAGAAGCCAAAAATGGCAAGTTACACTTCAATCTTTTAGCTGCTAACAAACAAATCATTGGCAGCAGCCAGATGTACGCTTCCAAACAGACTATGGAAAAAGGAATTGCTTCTGTAAAAAGAGTAGCTCCAGTAGCGGACATCATCGATCTGTGCCATTAACCCGAGTTCTACGGCATGGAAAATCTAAATCAAAGGGGAGCTAGCGATGCTAACTCCCCTGTTTTTTTATCGGTTCGATAAGCGAAGCTCTTAATCCTCTTTTGCGAAAGCATAGTAATAATTCCCCTTGTAATCTTCATATACGCCTTCTAGCATCACCTTCCCTTCCGCTTGATTGATCCTATCCAAGACTTCTTCGATACTAGATACTTTTTTATCGTCCACTTTCGTGATAATATACCCAGGGTCCATATTCGTCCGCTCAATTTTTGAACCTCGAATTATGCTCTTCACTTTCACCCCATTGACCCTTAGTTTACGTTTTTCACTAGCACTCAATTCCGTCAATTCGAAGCCTAATTCATAGGCTATATTCTGATCGCCTTTAGTGGAAGAGGTGACAATTTTTGTAGAATTATTCATGTTTTTCAACACCACACTAGCTGTCTGTTGTTTTCCTTCACGGAAAAAACCAATCTTGATCTTATCGCCAGGCCGAAACCGTGCTACCTGCTCTTGTAGTTCAGGGACCGACTTGACCTGCACCCCGTTGATGGAGTTGATGACATCGTTTTTCTTCAAACCTCCCTCCTCGGCTCCTGTGTTTTTTCGCACATAAGATATCAATATACCTTCTGCTGCAGACAAGCCCAAACGCTCTGCCATCTCGGGGCTCACCTCCCCTATATCCACTCCTAGAAAACCTCGTTGAACTTCGCCATATTCCTTTAAATCGTTGATTACTTTTTTCACCAGATTAGAAGGTACTGCAAAAGAATAGCCTTCATATCCTCCAGACTTTGTAATAATCGCTGTATTGATGCCCACCAAATCTCCATTTGTATTCACCAAAGCCCCGCCACTGTTCCCAGGATTGACGACCGCATCCGTTTGAATGAAAGTTTCAATAGCGTATTGGTCATTCAAAATAGAAATATTCCGACCTTTGGCACTGATAATTCCAGCAGTTACCGTTGATGTTAAGTTAAAAGGATTTCCTACTGCGAGGACCCATTCTCCTATAAAAGTCTGATCGGAATCGGCGAATTGTAAAAAAGGTAAGGCACCTTTATCCTTTATCTTTAAGAGTGCTAAATCCGTAGATGGGTCTGTTCCAATAATTTTAGCGTCATAAGTCCGATTATCATTTAAAGTCACTTCAAAATTATCCGCATCTTCAATGACGTGATTATTCGTTACGATATAACCATCCTCTGATAGGATAACACCTGAGCCAGTAGAAGAGCCCGTTCCGCCACCGCCCCACCAGTACTCTCCCGAACCTTTGCTACTAGCCTTAATGTACACGACGGCAGGAGTGGCTTTATTCGCCCCCTTAATAAAGTCAGAAGGCGGCGTAGCGCCCTTGCTCGTCATCGTTGTTGAACTGGACGAATTCCCTTCAAAATTCGTATATCGAGCAGGCACTTCTTCCCTGATAATGACTTGTTGTGGTTCTTCAAAATATTTATACCCCGCAATAGAGAGTACTGCACTCAATAGAGCAACCACAATCATTCCTATTGTATTCTTCATATTTTCATTTTATAAAGCGCATTCATCAAATCCTAATCTACCTCATTTTTTAGTAAAAACTTAAATTCCAATCATCTATTTCATCAAGATACCCTTTCTAAAAACTATATAATTAAACCGTTTGTTGCTAAAAATATAGATATTCACATCAATTTTCAAGTTAAGTAACGATGAAATAATAACATTTCGATTTTGGCAAGGGAAATTTGTTTTGAGACAACCTGCCTGGGCAGGCAGGTATTTTCAACGAAGTATCAAGACAAATTTGACAGCCATAAAACAGAAAGGTTGTTTTTTTATCGTTACTAAATCAAAATACAGTTCGTTTATCATCCTATAAAATACCATTACTTGAATCATGCCTAGGAAAAAAATGCTCTTTGAAGATCCAGATGAACAGTACATCGGGAATATTTGGGGTTGGAAAAACTCTTTCATCGGTTTGGGCATCATGCTCTTTTTCGGTGGTATCTATTTGTATAGATTCCTTACCGTCCCACCCATCCCACCACAAGAAAATACAACCATAGAGCGGATTAGTACAGATAGCCTTTCGGCAAAAAAAGATAGTATAGCAACAAGCTCTACTAAAAAATAAAACCTGCTCCCCAAACCCTCTATCATGAAGATTCCTTTCACAAAATATCAAGGTACTGGAAACGATTTCGTTATTATTGACAATCGAAACCCGCATTATCTTACTAGAAAAGACACTGAAATAATCAAAAGGTTGTGCGACCGCAAATTTGGTATTGGAGCAGATGGACTTATTTTGCTCCAAGCGCTAGAAGCTTATGACTTTGAAATGGTCTATTTTAATGCAGACGGTAGGGAAAGCACGATGTGTGGTAATGGTGGTCGCTGCGTGACGGCTTTCGCCAAAAAAATCGGTGTTATTGACCAAGAAGCGACTTTCCTTGCCATTGACGGCCCTCATCAAATCAAAATTGATGCAAACAACTGGGTGCAATTACACATGAAAGATGTTGACAAAATAGAAATCGGTGAAGACTACTTTATCATGGATACAGGCTCTCCTCACTATGTCGTTTTCGTAGAAGATATTAGTGATTTGAATATAGTTGAATTAGGGCAGAGCATCCGTTATTCGGAACGGTTTCGAAAGGAAGGCATCAATGTCAACTTTGTAGAACAAAAGAAAGAGGGAATCGAAGTCGCCACTTATGAGCGAGGGGTCGAAGATGAAACACTCTCCTGTGGAACGGGAGTCACTGCCGCTAGTTTGGCTTATGCCATTCAGCAAAATTCACAAAAAGAAATCCCTGTCCTAACCAAGGGCGGACAACTATCTGTCCGCTTTGAAAAAGAAGGCAATCAATTTAAAAATATATGGCTTTGTGGCCCTGCGCAAGCTGTATTTGAGGGGATTGTTCAGATATAAGTTGTAGCAATGCGGTATATCACCAACGAAGATTTAAATCGTTTTTTACCCTATCAATTGCTTGTTGACGCACTAGAGGACGGCTTCAAATCTAAAATAAATGTTCCAATAAGGCATCATCATCCTATTAAGACCGGTGGTCTCCAAAATGCTACCCTATTGTTAATGCCTGCTTGGCAAACAGGGAATTATCTTGGCGTAAAACTCGTCACCGTTTACCCTGAAAACAAGAAAATACAAAAACCGACTATCCAAGGAATCTATTTGCTCTACGATGCTACTAATGGGACGCCTATTGCACAGATGGATGCTAAAACCTTGACCAATATTCGAACTGCGGCTGCTTCTGTTCTAGCAGCCAAACACCTCGCTGCATCCAACTGTAAATCCCTGCTCTTATTGGGTACAGGTGCGCTCCTTCCTTATTTTATCAGTGCTTATACGAGTTTATTTGAGTTAGAACAAATTTGGGTCTGGGGAAGAAATCATCAAAAAGCAGTCGAAATTGTTTCTAATCTTAAAATCCAAAAACACCTCCCAATTCAAGCTGTAAAAAACAAGGATAATTTTATTCCAAAAGCAGACCTCATTTCTACTATTACACTGAGCGAAATGCCTATCATTGAAGGACATTTATTGCGTGAAGGGCAACACCTCGATTTGGTAGGCTCTTATAAGCCCAATATGAGAGAAGCCGATGATGAGTGCATTAAACGTGCCCAAATCTTTGTAGATTCTAAGTCTTCTGCAATCAAAGAAACAGGGGATTTGTGTATTCCCATCCAAAAAGGAATATTAAAAGAAGCGGCTATTCAAGGAGACTTTTTTGACTTGAACAAAAGTGGGATTTTTGAAAGAAAGAATAAAAAAGACATCACGCTTTTCAAATCCGTAGGCAATGCCTTGGAAGATTTAATCGCTGCGGGCCTAGCTTATGAAGCACTTTTGAAAGATAAAACGCATCGGAAATAGAACGCTATTATATTAGATTTTATCCTAAAATCAGATATTAGTAATTAGTCTTTAGATATTAGATTGAAAGTCATTCTTTTATAGCCTACTGTTTTTACCAAAATCGAAAACAGAATAATGTCTATTGCAACTCTTATGTATAAAAGACTTTGTTAGCCAATCTTGAATTATCATCAAAATAGTTGTACTTTTGAAAAGCTATCAAACATGCTAGTGGTAACTCTTACTTTGCTTCTAATGATAATTGTATAACCCTTTTAATTCATTACAATGAGAAACGTCCTTATTGCCATTATCCTCTTTGCTTTACTTCCTTCATCTATTCAGGCACAATGTAATAAATCTGCCAAGACTGGTCATCACATTGTGCAAGAAGGGGAAAACCTGTATCGTATTTCCTTAAAATACGGGGTCAAAATGGCTGATATATGTGCTTGGAACGATATAAGAATCGACCAAATTTTGCCTTCTTGTAAAGAATTGCGGGTAAGTCCATTAAGTACCAACTATGCACGATTAACGTCTAATAACGATACTGAATTTACGGAAAGGGGCTTTTCTACCAATACTGTCCCCGTAGCCGAAGCCATTTCATCCGCTCCTGCTAGTCCTCCAGTTACCACCGAACCAAGCACCTCAACACCACCGCCAGCTACATCCGTCATTTCAACTATCAATACGGTAAAAAGACAAGCAGGGAAAAGACATACCGTACAATATGGAGAAACAATGAAGCGTATTGCTGAAGCGTATGGCTACACGGAGGCACGTTTGAGGGAAATCAACGTTATGAAAGCCGACGAATATGTGACAGAAGGCTCTATCTTAATCACTTCTGACTGTAGCTGTGAAATTCTTCCCCACACTGATGTCCATTCCACTACTAATCATACAGACGCAGGTCAAGGCAGCCATATTCCTAGCGAATATAGTGACAAAGGTATTTCTGGCGAATCCACAAGTTCTGATAAAAATGCCTTTATGCAATCAGAAGAACAGGCGATGGTTGATGAAATCAACCTCCTCCGTTCCAACCCAGGCGCATACACAAAATACGTGCGTGAATACTTAGAAAAAAGCAAATCAGGAAAGGGTTTCCCTACTGATGAAGCAACCGTTAACGAGCTGATTGCCGAGCTGAACCGTACTAGCCCATTATCACAACTTGAAGTGACAGAATGTATCTATAATGCTGCCAGAAAACATGGAATAGACGAATTGAGCAGAGGTAGTACCGGGCATGTGGGGTCTGATGGTTCCTACCCTTGGGATAGAGTTATCAAGGAGTGCCCACAGATGAGAGAAGGAGGTGAAAACATCGTGGGAGGGCCTGATAATGTTCGAGATGCCGTAATTCTATTGCTCATCGACCAAGGTATTGCAGATAGAGGACATCGTAGAACCTTGTTAAATAAAGATTGGAAATATGTAGCCTGCTACAAGGTAGGGAAAGTCGGTTCTATGCCCAACTCATGGGTACAGAATTTTGGTTATTAAAAAAGACTTCAAACAATGATTGCTGGTATTTTTGATGGATTGTCCAAGTATCAAAAAGCCTTCGGAGCTATCTCCAAGTATGGACTATGGGGATACTTTCTAGCGCCTGGCCTTATCAGTTTGCTCCTAGGAGGAATGGTCTATTGGCTAGCGACCAACCTAGGGGATGATCTGGGCAACTGGTTGGTCAGTTGGTACCCTGATAATTGGTATGGCAGCGATATTGCCAATGGTATCGCTGGTTATGTCGGTGGTATACTGATTTTTCTCCTTGCTTTGCTCTTATATAAATATATTATCCTTATTTTGATGGGGCCCTTTATGAGTCCGCTTTCGCAAAAAATAGAAGAGCGTATCACTGGGAGAAGTTTCCCTCCTGCTTCGGCTGGACAAACCATCAATTCCATTTTGAGAGGGTTGCGCTTATCCTTACGGATGATTTTTAGGGAGCTTTTTTTCTTGCTCTGCCTGATGATATTAAGTCTCATCCCTGTAATCGGCTTAGCCTCTGCCGTGCTTTCAATTGTTGTACAAGCCTATTATGCCGGTATGGGCAATATGGATTTCACATTGGAAAGGCATTTCAAAGTCAAAGGCAGTATACAGTTCACTAGAGCCAATCGAGGTTTCGCCATTGGCAATGGCTTGGTTTATTTGGGATTATTATTTATCCCTATTATAGGACTCTTAATTGCTCCACCTTTAGCCACTGTCGCTTCCACCCTAGGCACAATAGAAAGGCTAGAAAAATCATTCTGAAAGTCTTTTACAATCTAACATTTCGTGTCTAAATTCTAATGTATGAATTACCTTGCTCATCTTTATCTTTCTTGTAATGATGAAGAACTTATGATAGGTAATTATATAGCGGACCATATTAAAAACAAGGAAGTCCAAAGTTACAGTACAGGGATACAAAAAGGAATCCGACTGCATCGCGCTATCGATAGTTTCACAGATTCTCATCCATTAGTCAAACAAAGTAGTAAAAGGCTTCATGCTTCTCAGGGAAAATATGCGCCAGTTGTTGTCGATATTCTATACGATTATCTCTTGGCTACCCATTGGCATCGTTACCACGAAGATTCTTTACAGGACTTCTCTAATGGCGTTTATCTAGTATTGCAAAATAACGCCCACTTATTC
The DNA here is from genome assembly GCA_020630355.1 of Saprospiraceae bacterium. Lineage (GTDB taxonomy): Bacteria > Bacteroidota > Bacteroidia > Chitinophagales > Saprospiraceae > JAHDBJ01. The sequence continues at coordinate 2,034 of JAHDBO010000065.1, read as the reverse complement.
CCAGCCAAATTGGCCATACGCACCCATTCGATGATAAGGCATAATTGGTTGTATCGATACAGTCTTGTAGAAGGATTGACCTTCACTTTGTCCAAAATGGATGAGCGGGCTAGGTTTCCTTCTCAATTTCATACCGCCTTTCATGCCCTTCAACAGAATCAGTCTTTCTTTGAGGAAGAGTTTCATGCTTTTTTTCCTGAGTTGAAAAATCACGTCGCTGAATTTTGTGGTTGTTAGGTTGTGAGCCTCTTTAAAATTTCAAATTCTGATTAAACCCTTTGACTAGTCCTTAGTCCTATGATTGTTATTATTGATTATGAAATTATTTTATAAAAATAAAAGATGAAAAAACTAAATGTAATTCTTGCAATCATGATGATTACAATGAGTGTCTTTGCTCAAAAAGGTCATCATAGAATGGATTTGGATAAAATGAAGACCGAGTTGAATCTTAGTGATGAACAAGTGGAAGCACTCGAAGCGAATAGAGCGGAGATCAAACAAAAGATGGAAGCCATTCGAAATGATGCGCAACTCGACCATAAAGCTAAAAAGGAGGCTATCAAAGCGCTTCACGAATCAAAAAAAGGGAGTTTGGAGGCTATTCTGACAGAAGACCAGCAAGCTAAAATGCTTACACACCGTAAAGCAAAACACGCTGAAAGACAAGCCAAAAAAGAGGAACATAGAGCAGCAAGAAAGCAAACACATGCCGAACTGAAGTCTTACAGACAGCAAAACATCCAACCTGTTATGCAGCAAAAGAGATTGGATTTTGATAAAAAAATCGCTGCTGCCGATAAAGTCGAAATAGAAAAACTACGCCTTATTTCTGCAGACTTAAAAGCAGAGATGAAGGAGAAAATGAAAAGAAGGAAAAACAAAAAGAGTGCTGAAGAAGGAAGAGGCAAAATAGGTAAACATCATGCCAGGCGAAGCCACAAAAAAGGGCATCGTTTCTTAGCACTACTTAAAGAAAAAGATGAAGCTACTTATAATAGTGCCATTGCTTTGGCTGAGAAATATGGAGAAGCTATTGACGATATGCATCAGTCTATGGAATCGCAGCGTCAAGCTTGGAACGAAGACATGAAGGAAATCAAACTCCAAAAAATGTCCGAAGAAAAACGAGCCAAAATAGAAGAGAAAATAGCAAAGAGAAAGGAAAAGCAAGAAGAAAAACCAAAACTCAATGGAGAAAAATTGGTAGCTAAAAGGCTAGGCTTTTTATTGATGCCTTTAGAGGCACAAAACGCAAGTGGGCATATCAATGCACCTCGCCTCAATACTTATCCTAATCCGACGGATGGTAGAAATACTTTGGAATTTGAGGTTCGACAACCTGGAAACGTAAAAATTGATTTATTCTCCATCGATGGTAAATATATCCGAACAGTGCTAGACGAAAACCTTCAATCAGGAGAACATAAAATTGATCTTGACCTAAGTAGTCTGGAAAATAAGATGTACTACTACAACATCACTGATAAGACCGGGACTTATACCAAGAAGGTTATTGTTAAATAGTATGTTATCAGTCTTTAGACATTAAGTACTCGGCCAAAAATAATCCAATAGTCCTGAATGGAATCTTTTAGATTTATACTGCGTTGTAAAAATCCTTATTTAGCTACGGCTAGACTCGGTTTTTACGCCCCTGCTTGCGCAGGCAGGTTGTCTAAATCTAAAATATCCTCATTCATACTCTATCTTTATTTATGTCCGAGTACTTAACTGGCTTAGGATAATGTTTAACAAAGCATAATTCTATCATAACATCCATCGATTATGTATATGCAGCATGCCCAGCAAAAGCAGGGCATGTCGCATATAAAATGTTATATTTTTTCTTTGCCATTTTCTCCTCTATTTTCGATTTTGGTAAAAACAGTAGGCTATAAAAGAATGATTTTCAATCTAATATCTGATTTTAGAATAAAACCTAATGTATTTATTTCTTAGAAATTATTTAAAAGTGTTTGCTAATAATGATTTCATGCAAATTCATTTCCAACATTTATTCTGTAATTACTG
>JAHDBO010000064.1 GCA_020630355.1 Saprospiraceae bacterium | reverse complement strand
TAGAGCAATGGACTGAAAATCCATGTGTCGGCGGTTCAAATCCGTCCATCACCACAAGACAAAAGCCCGGAGCAATTGCTTCGGGCTTTTTGTTTAAATATAGTATGTCAAAATGGTTGTCAATCCTAAAATCAATTATTTTGCTCTGGCGTATTTGCTCTTATATTTTTTCTGGAGTACAATAGTTGGGGAAGCGATGGAAGTTTGAGTCGCTCCTTGTTCTCCCATTTGAGACTCAATCATATCGGGGCTACTGTCAAATGCTGTGCTTGCGATAGTTCTCTCCTGCGTCTTGTCAACCGCCTCAGAACCTCTTTTGTAGTCTGCCGCTAATTTTACAGATTCAGGTGGGGTCCCATAATGAATCTCGGCCTCCATGTTTAATCTTTTTCTAGTGGGAGGGACTGCATTGGTTGCCAATGTAGCATCCATTTGATTTGATTTGGTGTCGTACCGATGTAAGTTGTACTTCTCGATAAGCTTCACCAGTTTCTCTCCATAAGTTTTACTCGTAGCATAACCACACTTCTGGAGCCCGTAAGCCCATTTTTTATAGTCGTTGCCATAATTGAAGAGCTCCTCATAACGCTCCCTATCAACCAGAAAGTCAGAATGATCTTTGAAGGAGGCTTCAGGCGAGGCATAGGCTCTAAAGCAAGATTCTATGAGATTGCCGTTTTCGTCGTAATCATCATCCTTGTGCAAGACAGTTGCATTGCTCCAACTAGAACCGCATTTAATGCCAAAATAATTATTGCCCTCTATTGCTAGTCTTGATGCGCCCGAATTTGATTCTAAAATCCCTTGTGCCAGTGTAATGCTAGCAGGGATTTTGGAGCGATTCATCTCGGATATTGCAGTAGTTGCAAATTGCTCTATGAATAGATCTACCTCTGACTGGGCAAAAGAGGGCTTGATGTAGCCAATCAGAAATAGGATAAAAAGCACAGGGTACGTTCTATGTTTCATAGTACGATTTTTAGGTTATAAAGCTGATCTGTACTAATTATCAGTAAAGGGGGGCGCCTTGCGGCAAACTGATATTTAGTTAAAAATTGTGATTCGATTCCAATATATAAGAATGCGACTCCGTGTTTTGTCTAAAAAATCAATGTCATTGACAGTCTAAAAACGAAAATGGGGGTTTTAGGTCAACTTGTGACATTAAATTAAAAACAAGTTAAGCTAAAAAAGTCAAAAAAAGAACCGTTTACTAACTGAAGGCTACCGATTACTGTTTTATGGTGTGTCAATTCGTGACAAAATGTATGATTTGGGTAAAATTGATAGGATGGATATTTATTACTGTAATAGTAGTTAGTTTTTGTTTTAAAATACTGTATTATAATGATATATGCATATTTTTTTAGTATAAATTAATGATCAAGCGCATATTTTGAATATTTAAAATTATCTACATTTGTCACTTTATTAGTGCAATTAACTTAACTTAATTGATTACATTACTTGTGTTTAACTTACTGGTTTTGTGACTCTTTTTTAAAGAAATATGTTGATAAAAAATATGTCATTAAATATGCGTCAATAGAGCATTACTTTCCAATTACCTTCATTTTATTGGCAATGCCTGTTTTTTAAGGCGTTTTTCAGTATAAAATTGGTCAATAAAAATCCATAAACAGAGAAAGGAAGTATTCCTTACCTTTGTGCAAAATTTCAAAAACTAGATAAAACCATATAGAGTATGAATTTAGATTTCTTAAAAAAACTAGGCTTGCAAGAAAAAAATGCAGGAACTAGTACAGGTTTAGAATCTTCTGATTCCGGAAAATATATTGACTCATATTCTCCAGTAGATGGGAAGTATATTGGTTCGGTCAGCGAAACAACGCCTGAAGAATATGAAGCAGTGATGGCTAAAGCGACTGCTGCTTTTCAAACTTGGAGAACGCTGCCTGCACCTCAACGTGGTGAAATTGTCCGTCAGTACGGTAATGCCCTAAGGGAAAATAAAGATGCATTGGGGCGTTTGGTTTCTTATGAAATGGGGAAAAGCCTTCAAGAAGGGTTCGGAGAGGTACAGGAAATGATAGATATCTGTGATTTTGCGGTTGGGCTTTCTCGTCAATTATATGGTCTAACGATGCATTCCGAGCGCCCAGGGCATCGTATGTATGAGCAGTGGCATCCAATCGGGGTAGTAGGGATTATTTCTGCCTTCAACTTTCCAGTAGCGGTTTGGTCTTGGAATTCGATGATTGCCCTAGTTTGTGGCGATGTTTGTGTATGGAAAGGTTCCGAGAAAACACCTTTATGCTCTATCGCTTGCCAAAATATCTTGCACCAAGTGTTAAGAGATAATAATTTGCCAGAAGGACTTTCTTGTATTATCAACGGTGATTACAAGGTAGGTCAAATGATGACTTCTGATACGCGTATCCCGCTGGTATCTGCGACAGGCAGTACACGTATGGGGAAAATCGTTGCCCAAGAAGTAGCCGCTCGTTTAGGTCGCTCTTTATTGGAATTGGGTGGCAACAACGCCATTATCGTAACGCCTTCCTCTGATATGAAAGTCGTTTTGACGGGTGCGGTGTTCGGTGCAGTCGGGACTTGTGGTCAAAGATGTACCACTACACGTCGGTTGATTGTACATGATAGTATTTATGACAAGGTAAAAGAGCAGTTGGCTAGTGCTTATGGACAGTTGCGTATCGGAAACCCATTAGACCAAAACAATCACGTTGGCCCTTTGATTGACAAAGATGCGGTTAATATGTATTTGAGCGCTATCGAAAAAGTGAAAGCTGCTGGTGGTGCTACTGTAGTAGAAGGGGGTGTGCTAGAAGGGAAAGGATATGAGAGTGGTTGCTATGTCAAGCCATGTATCTACGAAGGTGCTCCCAAAATGCCAATCGTACAACACGAGACTTTTGCACCAATTTTGTATTTATTGAAATACAGCGAATTGGAAGAGGCGGTTGCTATCCAGAATGACGTGCCACAAGGCTTGTCTTCGGCTATTATGACCAATAATTTGCGTGAAGCAGAAATGTTCCTATCCGCAGCAGGTTCTGATTGTGGTATCGCCAATGTGAATATAGGAACCAGTGGCGCAGAAATCGGGGGTGCATTTGGGGGTGAGAAGGAAACAGGTGGTGGGCGAGAGTCTGGCTCTGATGCTTGGAAAGCATACATGCGTCGTCAAACGAACACGATTAATTATAGTACTGAAGTGCCTTTGGCGCAAGGAATCAAATTTGATTTTTAATCAGATTACTAGACATTATTCTATTTGAAGGAATCAAAACGCTGTATCACGCTTGCTGGTGCAGCGTTTTTTATTGCCGTTTTTTGACCTTGTAAGCTTCTAGACCCTGTTTGGTTTCTTTGATTTCAAAAATAATCTCATCCCCCTCTTTGATACCTTTTTCTATTTCTTTCCTAGAGGCGAAAAACTCTTGGCGACTCTTGATTTCTTGCACGTAACCATTCCCACTAAAAATTAAAAAAGATTTGAAAATACCTTGACGCATTGCTGATCTGATTTTCAAAAAAGACAAAAAAAACAGTTATTTGTTGAAAAGAAAACTGGAATAATGCGTGCATTAATACAAAGGACTAAAGAAGCTTCTGTAACGATAGATGGCAAAGTGAAATCTGCTATCGGGCAGGGTTTGCTAGTATTGCTTGGGGTTGAAAACGAGGACGAACAAAGTGATATCGAATGGCTGTGCAAGAAAATCTCCAATCTAAGAATTTTTAATGACAGCGACGGTGTGATGAATAAATCCGTAACAGATATAGACGGCGGTATATTGGTAGTGAGCCAATTTACGCTACATGCGAGTACCAAGAAGGGGAATCGACCTTCTTATATCAAAGCGGCTAAGCCACAAATATCAGTACCACTTTATGAGGCTTTTGTACAGCGTTTGGAGGCAGTCGCCCAACGCCCCATAAAAACGGGAGTATTCGGTGCGGATATGAAAGTGGCACTCGTAAATGATGGGCCGGTGACGATTTGGATGGATTCCAAAAACAAAGAATAAACCCATTTAACGTTTTGTTTGTAATCCTTTTATAAATCAATGCGTTAATAAAAAGTATTGTTCTTGGTGAAAAAGACATGGATATCAGTAATATAAGGTTCTTTTTGCCATAGTGCATTAGGGAATATCCACACGAATCCTTATTTTTATTGTTTAAACGTGTACAAGTACGTATTCTAAACCAGAAGAAATGACAAGGCTATCGAAATATTTAGGTCTAATGGCTGTAGCTGTCTTGCTATTTAGCACAGGGCTTTGGGCGCAGCCCGCTCCGTCTCAAGGTCAGAAGACACAACTTCCAAAGGTCTTCTTGATTGGTGAGTTCAGCCAAGAATTTGAGGAAATGTCGGTTTCTTATCGCTCCAATTTATTGAGCGTTACAGATTTTGATATGGAAGCCGCCTACGATAAATGGGTGAGCATGCTCCAAGAAATGGAAGCTTATGCGGAGCAAATTAATTTTGACATCAAAGGGGTTAAGCTATGGGTAAAAGTTTTCTGGGAGCCCGATGGTTCTATCAAACATATCGCCTATTACTTGAAACCCAAATCCCGTAATATCGATACGGAAGAGCTGACCGCATTTTTCTCTAGCTTTATCAATAATTACCGTTTTCCACTAGTGACGAGTAAGCGATACACGCATTATGGTAGTGCTGCTTTTCCTACCCAACCGAAACGATTGAAGCAGAATTAATCACTGCTTTTAAAAATATATTTCAGGCTTGCAACGGTGGTTGCAAGCCTTTTTTATTTTTGTAAAAATTAGATAAGATAAACTATGGCATCCCCTAGAGCATCCTTTTTGAAACACCTTGCACAAACCAGTGAATTTCCACTGATGTTGGAAATAGAGAAAGGAGAAGGTATTTATCTTTTTGATAAAGATGGTAAAAAATACATCGACCTTATCGCAGGGATTAGCGTCAGCAGCTTAGGGCATTGTCACCCTGCTATCGTGGAAGCAGTTGGCCAACAGGCACAGAGCTATATGCACACCTTGGTGTATGGTGAATTTGTCCTTGCACCACAGGTAGAATTGGCGACCCTGCTTGCCGCACAACTTCCTGAATCTTTGAATAGTACTTATTTTGTCAATTCTGGTGCCGAAGCGACGGAAGGAGCGATGAAATTAGTGAAGCGTGCGACGGGAAGGCCTGAAATCATCTCTTGTTACAAAGCCTATCACGGGAGCACACAAGGAGCAGCGAGCTTGATGAGTGACCCCTTTTTCACACAGGCTTTTCGACCTCTATTGCCGGGTATCAAACACATAGATTTTAACTGCGAATGGTGTTTGCAAAAAATCACGACCGAGACGGCAGCGGTCATTGTCGAAACCATCCAAGCAGAATGGGGCGTTAGAAAACCTCAAAATAATTATTTGAAAAAATTGAGACAACGCTGCGACGAAGTTGGCGCTTTGTTGATTTTTGATGAGATACAAGTGGGCTTTGGTAGAACGGGGACGCTCTTTGCTTTTGAGCAATACGGTGTTGTGCCTGATATTTTACTCCTAGCCAAAGCAATGGGCGGTGGGATGCCCATCGGTGCATTTGTGGCAGATAAAGCATTGATGTCGGTATTGTCCCATGATCCACTCCTAGGGCATATTACGACTTTTGGGGGTCATCCTGTCTGTACGGCAGCTGCTCTGGCCAACTTGAAAACCTTGTTGAAAGAGGGTTATATCACTTCCGTGAAAAAGAAGGAAGCTTTGTTTCTAGATTTGTTGCAACATCCTTTGATTTTACAAATAAGGAGTGCTGGTTTTATTATGGCAGTGGATTTGGGAAGTTTTGAAATTGTCCAAAAGGTCATCAAAAAGTGCTTGGACAAAGGTCTGATTACAGATTGGTTTTTATTCAATGACAATTGTCTACGTATTGCGCCGCCGCTTATTATTACAGAAGCACAAATTCAAGATAGTTGTGCTATTTTACTAGAAGCAATGACGGAGGCACAACGGAATTGGGCTAAATAACACAAGGGGAGGCTTGATAGCAAGCCTCCCCTTGTTTATATCTATATCTCGGTAGAGTATAAATTATACAGCTTGTATATTACAATTTACCTTTTACAAGGGCTGTTACATCATCGGAATCCTTTGCAAAAAGAACACCACCTTGCGTGACATCAAAAATGAAGTCGTATCCATTTTCTTTACCTACGGCACGGATTTTTTCGTTCACCCTGTTGACGATTGGTTGAAAAAGAGATTCTCTCTTTTGGATTAATTCCTGTTGAGAGGTCACTTGGAATTTTTGGATTGACTGCTGTTCTTTTTGAAGCTCACCTTGCTTTTTTTGTTGGTTCACTGGCGTCATAGTACCTGTTTGCGCTTCTTGAGCATACTTTTGTGCTTTTGTTTGGAACGCTTTTACCATAGACTCATATTTAGATTGCTGTTGCTTTTGCAATGCTTCTAATTGAGCGTTCGCAGATTTCACTTCTGGTAATTCAGCCAATAAAGCTTGGGAATTGATATGTCCAAACTTTTGAGCCATCATAATATTGGCAGAAGCCAAAAAAAGGAACAACGCCAATGTTTTAACTATCGTTTTCATGTATCTTATGAAATTTGTTATTTGAAGAAATAAAGGTGCTCTATCCCTTCGAGTGTTGATTCACAATTGTTTTAACACAACAAAGATACATTTCGCTTATGGAGTTATCCAATTTTTAACGAAAGAATAACCGTAATGAGAAGAAATGAAGAATCAAGGAATTGAAGAATAGATCAAGCAGAAAGGTTTTTTTGCTTCTCAGTTACTCAATTCTTCTTTTCCTCAATTCATCCTATCATTTCATCTAAAAAAATATGGATGTCCACAGCAAGATTTCTATTTTGTAGAAAAATTAATCAGTTAATCAATGACATACGACCACTTTACTGTAAAGTCGCAAGAAGCCATCTTAGAGGCTCAAAAAATTGCCAAGAAATACGAACAACAAGTCGTGGATACTTTTCACCTGTTAAAAGGCATGTTGCTTGTTGATGAAAATGTGACGAGTTTTCTACTCAAGAAAATCAATGTAGATATAGACCTTCTTCAAAAAAGCTTAAATGCTGCTATCAAGGCACACCCAAGGGTGCAAGGGGAGGTTAAGCAGTTCTTGTCCAACGATGCCAATAAAGCATTATCGCAGGCAAAGAAAATGCTGAAAGAATTTAAGGATGAGTATATTTCCTTGGAATTGGTTTTGCTAGGCATTCTGCACGGAAAAGACAAGGGAGCGAAAATACTCAAAGACCAAGGGGCGAGTGTGGATGCGCTCAAAGATGCGATAAAGGCACTGCGTAAAGGGCGTACCGTTACCGACCAAAGCGCAGAAAATCAATACAACGCTCTAAAGCGATATGCGATTAATCTCACCGAGCAAGCAGAATCAGGCAAGCTAGACCCGATTATAGGTCGAGATGAGGAGATACGCCGCATTTTGCACATCCTTTCTCGTCGGAAGAAAAACAATCCGATTATTGTAGGAGAGCCTGGCGTCGGTAAGACTGCCATTGTGGAGGGTATCGCTTGGCGGATTGTCAATCAAGACGTGCCAGAAAACCTTCGAGACAAGCAGATTTACACGCTCGATATGGCTTCCTTGGTGGCTGGCGCCAAATATAAGGGCGAGTTTGAAGAACGACTGAAAGGCGTCATCAAAGAGGTCTCCAATTCCAGCGGACAAGTGATTTTGTTTATTGATGAAATCCATACCTTGATTGGCACTGGCGGCGGTGGCGGTGCTATGGATGCAGCCAATATCTTGAAACCTGCCTTGGCCCGTGGAGAACTCCGCACCATTGGGGCGACGACTCTGGACGAGTATCAAAAGTATTTTGAGAAAGATAAAGCACTCGTGCGCCGCTTTCAAGTGGTGATGATTGACGAACCGAGTGTGGAAGATACAGTCTCTATTTTGAGAGGATTGCAAGAGCGTTATGAGGTCTATCATAAAGTGGAAATCTTGGACGAAGCGTTAATTGCGGCGGCGGAGTTGTCGCATCGTTATATTGCAGATCGTTTTTTGCCAGACAAGGCGATTGATTTGATTGATGAGGCTTCCGCCAAATTAAGGTTGGAGTTGGATTCTGTCCCAGAGGATGTGGATGAATTGAGCAGAAAAGTACGTCAGCTAGAGATAGAAAGAGAAGCTATCAAGCGAGAGAAAGACAAGAAAAAACTCAAAGCGATGAATGAGCAAATCGCTGGGCTTAAAGAGGAGTTGACGGATATGAAGGCACGATGGCAGTCCGAGAAAGCCATCGTCGAAAAAATGCAGCAAGCCAAGAAAAATATCGAGGAACTCGAAATAGAGGCAGCTAAGGCAGAACGGGAAAGCGATTTTGAGAAGGTGGCCAAAATCCGCTATGCGGACATCAAAGCGGAAGAGCAAATATTGAAAGATTCGGAGGCGGAACTCAAGGAACTTTCTGAAGAAAGCCGTTTCACCAACGAAGAAGTAACGGCTAACGATATTGCAGATGTAGTGGCTCGTTGGACGGGGATTCCTGTTGCTAGAATGCTGCAGAGCGAGAAGGAAAAATTGCTACAGTTGGAATCCGTCATCGGGAAGCGATTGATAGGGCAAGTGGAAGCAGTGCGAGCCGTGTCTGATGCCGTCCGTCGAAGTCGAGCAGGTCTGCAAGACACCAAGCGACCGATTGGCTCTTTCATTTTCTTAGGGCCGACTGGTGTGGGTAAAACGGAATTGGCGAAAGCCTTGGCAGAAGTCCTTTTTAATGATGAAAATGCAATCACCCGAATCGATATGAGCGAATACCAAGAGCGACATTCTGTATCTCGCTTGGTGGGTGCGCCTCCTGGTTATGTGGGTTACGATGAAGGTGGACAACTGACAGAAGCCGTTCGGCGAAAGCCTTATTCTATCATCCTCTTAGATGAAATCGAGAAGGCACATCCCGATACTTTTAATATATTGTTGCAAGTCTTAGATGATGGTCGATTGACAGATAATAAAGGGCGGGTCGTCAACTTTAAAAATACGATTATCATCATGACTTCCAATATGGGGGCGAGTGTGATTTTGGAGAATTTTGAAGATTTACAGGCAGTTGGCCCAGAGCATCGAGAGGATATTTTGAAGACCACCCAAGAGGAGGTTTTCAATCTATTGAAAGAGGATTTGCGGCCAGAATTTTTGAATAGGATTGATGAGAAAATCATGTTCTTGCCTTTGACCAAGGAGGAAATCAAGCAAATCTTGAAAATCTTATTGCGCAAGGTGCAGAAGATGCTTGCGC
>JAHDBO010000063.1 GCA_020630355.1 Saprospiraceae bacterium | reverse complement strand
AAAGCTACTAAAACAAATTATTCCTAGTTTTTCGTTAATATTATAACTGGAAAACGCCCTCAAATAAGCTGACCCTTTTTTCACAGAATCTATCTTGAGACAGAGTATTACATTCAATCAAGATACATTCAAATATAAAAACCAAAAAAGATGACCAATGTTGTCACCATCCGTTATGTGGTACTCACGATAATGGCATTCGCACTTATTTTGCCTTCCTGTAAAAAGAAAGCCCCAACAGCGATGACGCCGAGCATGAGCAATTATATCAATGCTTATACTTCTGGCGCCATCTCTCGAACAGAGGCCGTACAGGTCAATTTTACATCATCGGTCGTTGCTGCTGATGCCGTGGGAAGTACCGTTGATAAAAATGTAATCAGTTTCAGTCCTAGTATTTCTGGGACAGCCACTTGGCAAAATGACCGCACGATTGTATTTGAGCCTAGCGAATACTTACCTTCCAACCAATCGTATATTGGAAAGGTCAAGTTGACCAAATTATTTGAAGGGCTTCCTGACGATGCACAGGTCTTTGAATTCGGCTTCCAAACCAGAGAACAGCATTTTGAAGTCGTTGTGTCCAGTGTTGAAAGTGTGGATAACGACCTCAAAAAACAGCAAATCAGTGGAAAGATATATACCGCCGATGTAGCAGACTCGAAAAAAGTAGAAGCGCTTTTGAATGCCAAGCAAAACGGAAATAAACTCGATATTGATTGGCAGCACAATGGTGCGGCCAAAGTACACGAGTTTGTCATCGGTGGAATAAGTCGGGGCAGTGCGGCTTCTGAGGTCAAGCTAAACTGGGACGGCGATGCTGTGGATGTGGACGAAAGTGGGAGTAAGACCGTAGAAATCCCTGCTCTAGGAGATTTTAAATTGCTAGATGCTCGTATTGACCAAGACGGCGGTCAGCATATTTTGTTGAGCTTTTCTGACCCTATTTCTAGCAGCCAAGACTTGAAGGGATTGATTACGATTAGTGGCCACAAAGGTAAGTTGCGCTATGATGTGGACGGTAGTCAAGTACGGGTGTATCCTGCTTCGAGAATTGGGGGGACTCGAAAGATAAGCGTCAGCAAATCCATTCGCAATATCAATAAAAATAAGCTAGGAACGCCAGCTATCTACGAATTGACCTTTGAGGAAGTGAAGCCAGAGGTTCGCTTGGCAGGAAAAGGCGTCATTATGCCAGCCTCCGATGGCTTGATATTTCCCTTTGAAGCAGTGAATTTGAATTATGTGGATGTTGAAATATTTAAAATATTTGCCAACAATACCCTACAGTTCCTACAAGCCAATCAGTTGGACGGTAGCCGTAGCTTGGAGCGGGTCGGGCGCATTATCAAACAAAAGAAAATCCCATTACAGAATCTAAACCCCAGGGCAGGTGCGAACGCTTGGAACCGCTATGCACTAGATTTGAGTAAACTGGTAGATGCTGACCCCAACGCGTTTTACCAAGTGAGAATCGGTTTTAGGCCAGGCTATTCCACTTACTTTTGTGGTGACAATGGTCAAGTGGCCAGTAGTTTGACTTCCTTTACGGAAAATGAGGATGGTCGTTTCACAACGATTATGGGAGGGTATTATGGTATCAATGGGTACTATTCGGGTTACCAATACGGACATCGAGACGACCCGTGTAAACCTGCTTACTATAATCAGGACCGTTTTATTGCTAGAAATGTCATCCCTTCTAATCTGGGATTGGTTGCCAAAGAAGGAAAGGACGGTTCGCTCTTCGTAGCAGTGACCGATTTGAGGACAGCAGCGCCACTCGCTGGAGTGGATTTAGAACTATATGATTACCAACAACAATCCATTGTTTCTACTAAGACGGCTACGGATGGAACAGCGAACTTTGATGGAACTAAAGAGGCCTTCTTCTTAATCGCAAAAAGAGGGAACGATAAAGGTTATTTGCGCTTGCAGGATGGCAACGCTTTGTCTTTGAGCCGCTTTGATGTCTCTGGTGCTAGGACACAGAAGGGCATCAAGGGTTTTCTGTACGGGGAGCGTGGTGTATGGCGGCCAGGCGACACCTTGCACCTAAATTTCGTCCTAGAAGATAAAACGGGGAAACTCCCTCCCAATCATCCTGTCTCTTTCGAGTTGATTGACCCAAAAGGTCAACAGCAGTTTAGCACGACTAAAACGCAAAACGTCAATAATGTTTACAACTTTTCGACTGCAACGACCAGCGATGCTCCCACGGGCAACTGGACGGCGAAAGCCAAAGTAGGCGGAGCAGTTTTTACCAAATATCTAAAAATAGAAACGGTCAAACCCAACCGTTTGAAAATCAATTTGGACTTCGGAAAAGAAGAGTTGACCGCTGAAGATCAAAATATCAAAGGAAACCTACAAGTCAATTGGCTGCACGGTGCTCCAGCCCGTAACCTAAAAGCAAAAGTGGAGGTGCAGTTTAATGCTACGACAACCCAATTCAAGCAATACAAGGATTTTGTGTTTGATGACCCTGCCCGTTCTTTCGATTCTGAACCAAAGACCATCTTTGATGCGAGTGTCAATGACCAAGGCAGTGCGAGTTTAGATTTGAAACTCAATAATAATAAATCTGCCCCTGGTATGCTGCGTGCCAATTTCAAAACAAGGGCTTTTGAAAAAGGAGGCGATTTTAGCACAGATAATTTTTCTATGAAATATCATCCTTTCAGTGCTTATGCAGGGGTTGCCATCCCAAAAAATAAATATGGAAGCAAGCGTTTGGATATGGATAAGAATTCAGACTTGGGTTTTATTGTGGTTGATAAAGATGGCAAACCACTCCGAAATAGAAATATCAATGTCGGTCTATATAGAGTGGACTGGCGATGGTGGTGGGATTCGAGTCGAGACAATGTCACGAGCTTCAATTCTACGACGCACTATGGTTCGAAGCAAAAAGCAACGATTACGACCAACAGCAAAGGGGAAGCGAGCTGGACGCTAAAGGTGGAAGATTGGGGGCGTTATTTGGTCCGTGCCTGTGATAATGCGACGGGGCATTGTTCTGGTGATTATTTTTATGCAGGTTATCCTTGGTACGGCGATGATGACAACAATCGAAAAGCCGCTGCCATGTTGAATTTTAATGCCAATAAGGAAAAATACAATGTTGGTGAAACAGTGGCATTAAATATTCCCGTCAGCGAAGTTTCTAAGGGCTTGTTGACGATTGAAAACGGGACAAAAGTCTTAGAATCTCGCTGGTTTGAAGCGGATAAAGGCGATTTTACTTTACGGGTTAAAGCTTCTAAGAATTGGGCACCGAATGTCTATGCGCATGTTACTTTAATGCAGCCACACGCTCAAACAGAGAATGATTTGCCAATTAGAATGTATGGCGTCATCCCGATTCAAGTAGAAGACCCCGAAACCCGTCTGCAGCCCGAAATCAAAATGGCGGAAGAACTGAAGCCAGAACAAGAATTCACAGTAGAAGTCAAAGAAAAGAGCGGTCAGCCAATGGCATATACCGTAGCGGTCGTTGATGAAGGATTGCTGGATTTAACCCGTTTCAAAACACCAAATCCTTGGACTACATTCTATGCTAGAGAGGCATTAGGTGTGAAAACTTGGGATATTTATGATTATGTGCTTGGTGCTTATGGAGGGGATTTGGAGCGTATTTTAAGTATTGGAGGGGATGGGGTAGCTGTAAAGAAAAAAGGAGCGGAAAAAGCCAATCGTTTCAAACCAGTTGTCAAGCATTTAGGACCATTTTACTTGAAAAAAGGTCAGAAGGCAAAACATAAAATACAAATGCCGAACTATATTGGCTCTGTGCGGACAATGGTCGTTGCTTCCAATAAAGGGGCTTATGGCAGTAGTGAAAAAACGACTCCTGTCAAGAAACCTTTGATGGTATTGGCAACTTTGCCCAGAGTGCTAGGGCCTGGGGAGCGTTTGCAATTACCTGTGAATGTTTTTGCGATGGACAGAAAGGTCAAAGATGTGACAATTTCTGTAGAATCAAATGGCTTTGTGGATATAATGGGTAGCAATACGCAAGTGGTGAATTTCTCTAAACCAGGCGACCAGATGGTGAATTTTGATTTGAATGTGAAAGAAAACCTAGGCATCGCCAAATTTACGATAAAAGCGCAAGGTGGGGGAGAGGTTTCTACCCAAGAAATCGAACTGGATGTACGCAATCCCAACCCGTTTATCACCAATGTGGAATCAGCCGTAGTGGAGGCAGGCCAATCGTGGGAACAGTCTTTCGAGCCAGTTGGTATGTATGGTACAAATACAGGGGTTCTAGAAGTATCCAATATCCCACCTATTGATTTAGGTAGAAGATTGAACTACTTGATTCGCTATCCACACGGATGCATCGAACAGACGACTTCTTCTGGTTTTCCTCAATTGTATGTGGATAAATTGATAGAATTGGACGAAAGTCAGAAAAAGAAAATACCTGAAAACATTCGAGCGACGATAAACCGCTTACGCAAATTCCAGACAGATGAGGGGGGCTTTGGCTATTGGCCAGGAGATAACAATGCGAACGAATGGGGTTCTAACTATGCAGGTCATTTTATGCTAGAGGCAAAACAACTAGGTTATACTTTACCAGATAACATGGTGGCACGATGGGCGAAATACCAAAAAAGAGTAGCTAACAGTTGGCAGGATAAAAAAGGAGGGATTCAGGATCATGGCAACTATTGGGGGCATCAGCTCATGCAAGCTTATCGACTCTATACTTTAGCATTGGCGAAAGAGCCAGCACTAGGGGCCATGAACCGTATGCGCACGCTAAAGAACCTATCGGAAGTTGCCAAATGGCGTCTGGCAGCTGCTTATGCTCTAGTAGGGAAGCCAGAAATAGCAGGGCAGCTTACGAATGCTCTGTCTACCAAAGTAGATCCTTATCAAGAATTAAGCGGTAGCTATGGCTCAGAAGTTCGAGATATGGCGATGATACTGGAGACGCTAGGAGCGATGAAAGACCAGCAAAAGGCAGGTTTGGTGACAAGAGATTTGTCTAAGGCATTGAGTTCTCAGCGGTGGATGAGTACCCAAACGACAGCCTATGCTCTACTGGCAATTGGTAAGTTTGTGGGAGAAAGTCAGGTTGGCAAGCAATTTAAGTTTGCGTACAAAGCAGGCAATGGTAAATGGATGCAAGCTGGTTCAGACCGACCAATGATGCAGATTGAAATTCCACTGGATGAAAAGGGTGTCAGGAACGTAAGTGTCAAAAATGAGAATGGAAGTTTGCTCTACGCTTCTGTGATTTTGACTGGGCAGCCGCTCGTTGGGCAAGAAACAGACAAGGAAGATAACCTTAAAATGAACATTCAATATACTGATATGAAAGGGAATAAAATCGACCCGAGCCGTATAGAACAAGGAGTGGATTTCATAGCAGAGGTTACTGTGACCAACCCAGGGCAGCGAGGAATGGATTATGATGAAATGGCATTGGAGCAAGTCTTCCCTTCAGGTTGGGAGATTCATAACGCTAGAATGGACAATGTACAAGGCTTTTCCAATACGCATCGTCCCGAATATCAAGATATACGAGATGATAGGGTGTACACTTATTTTGATATTATAAGAAACAATTCGCATACCTATCGAGTTCAACTCAATGCAGCTTATCAAGGACGTTATTACTTGCCTACCACATACTGTTCCGCAATGTATGACAACACCATCACTGCTCGTAAGTCGGGGCAGTGGGTAGAGGTAGTCGCACCAGAGAACTTATAAATGTAAGATGATGTATTAAAAAAGCGGCCGCCCGGGTTACTGGGTGGCCGCTTTTTTAATACTCGCTTTTTATATTGTATTGGCTGTGCATAACAATACAAAACAAATGCGACCTTGTTGTTTTACCGCTTTTTTGTCGTGTACTTATACTTTTTAAGGACGAAATCGTTTGCGAAATCAAAAAGTCAATATATATTTGCAAACTAATGTGACATAACAAACAACTATAATTCTCAATTTTACTATACAACTACTTCTGAGAATTTAACAACTACATTTCAATTCCTGACCAATACACTTCGCTTGTATTGATTGCGGAGCTATAGAATCATTTAGCTAAAACTATTATTATGAAACAAGTTTTTACATTATTACTAACCCTGTTACTCGTGGGGGCTTTACATGCTCAAAACCACAACCATAGAGGCGAAGAGTATGTGCGATGCTATACTACTGAGGCAGAAGCAGAGAGGAGAGCAAAAAACCCGAAGATGCCTTCTAAGGCAGAGTTTGAAGAATGGATACAAGCAGAAAGCAAGAAACTGGGTAATACTACTAATAGAAGAGCTACTGTTTTAACAATTCCTATTATTTTTCACATCATCCATAATGGTGAAGCAGTAGGTACAGCACCTAATATTGATGCGACTTATGTTAATGCACAGATAGAGCAGTTGAATAATGATTACAGAAGAATCTTAGGTACTTCAGGTCATAATACAAACCCTGTTGGTGCCGATATAGAAATTGAGTTTTGTGCAGCTACTCTAGATGAGTCTGGCAATACCTTGGCAGAACCAGGTATCAACAGAATCAATTGGACTGCCCAAAGCGACCCTTATACTTCAACCTACTTCGATAATACGATAAAATGTGCAACACAGTGGGATCCTAATTTATACCTGAACTTCTGGTCTGCTGATTTGAGTGGGGGCTTGCTCGGTTGGGCTCAGTTTCCTGAAGCAGCTACTTTAGATGGAATTGGAACAGGTAACGGTTCTGCTTGTACCGATGGTGTTGTTCATCTTTATTCAACTATTGGTAGTACAACGACACCATACCCCGGCGGTGCTCCTTATAATGAAGGTAGAACGGCAACCCACGAGATTGGGCATTGGCTTGGATTAAGGCATATCTGGGGTGACGGTGCTTGTGGAACAGATGATTTCTGTGCGGATACGCCCGAGTCAGATGCTTCAAATGGAGGCTGCCCTACTGGTCATGTTTCTTGTGGAACCGTAGATATGATAGAGAACTATATGGATTACACCAATGATGCATGTATGAATATCTTCACGCAAGATCAAAAAACTAGAATGAGAATTGTCATGGGAGATACTGGAAACGGATCTGTAAGAAGGGCGATATTGGCTTCTTCCGATCGTTGCGGTGCACCTACCCCAAGTGTTAATTTTGCTTCCTCTGCTACAAGCAACCAGCCAGAAGGTACTTCATGTGGTTCTAGAACGCTGTCCTTTGACTTGACGATGACACAGGCGCCGAGTGCTACCACTAATGTAAACATTGCAACTTCAGGTTCAGCAACACTGGGAGATGATTACACAATCAGTACCAGTTCTGTATCATTCACGACTAGCAACTGGGATACCCCTAAGACTGTTACTTTGACAATCATCGAGGATGCGGTCGTTGAGGGTGATGAAACACTTGTACTTGACATGACTGTGTCTGGTTCTGATGCAGTAGAAGGAGGTAGCAACCAG
Organism: Saprospiraceae bacterium; assembly: GCA_020630355.1. Taxonomy (GTDB): domain Bacteria; phylum Bacteroidota; class Bacteroidia; order Chitinophagales; family Saprospiraceae; genus JAHDBJ01. The sequence goes on along the minus strand of JAHDBO010000063.1, from coordinate 1,829 downwards.
CTTTCTTACACCATTTCAGACGATGACTTTAACCCAACTTCTACAGGTGGTACGGTTACCGTGTTGAATGCAACTTTTGATACGGGAGCGGATGGCTTCTCGACGTCAAACCCCAACAATGCAACAGCTTGGGCATTGGGGAATGTAGCGGCAGCTAGCAGTACTTACTGGAATGTAGGAGGTTCTAATACAACGCAATTTGCTTTCACCAACGATGATGACTGTAACTGTAATCTGTCGGAAAGTTACCTTATATCTCCTTCACTCGACCTTACTGGGGCTTCCGCCGCCACCGTCACCTTCGACCATGCATTCTCGGATGTCAGTACAGAATCGGCAGAAATCCAGATTAGTACAGATGGTGGCACTAGTTATACAACTTTACAAACAATCACTAATACAAGTACAGACAGCGGAGGAGGAAGTTACACTACTCCTTGGGTAACTGGGGTATCTGTTGACCTTTCTGCTTACGTCGGAATTACTAATGCGGTCTTACGTTGGAGGTACAATGACGGAGGCGGTTGGTTGTATGGTATGGCATTGGACAACGTCGTAGTCACTAAGACATCGCTGGCTTCTACCATCCAAACTGGCACGAACAACAGCGCTGGTTTTGCTGAACATAATCTCGGCCCGAACCAAACCGTCCACTTCTACGACCAAGTGAGCGGTAATATAATGGTGACGATTGAAAATATGACCTCACACGACTATGGTTGCACAAGGGTAGAAGTAGACAGAACTTCAGACGGAACAACAGGTTCTTTTGGTTCTCCAAATGCAGATAGAGAGGATATTGCAGATAAGACCTTCTTAGTGACTCCTCAGTTCAATAATGCGTCTGGAAGCTACAAAATCACGCTTTACTATACACAGGAAGAAATTAATAGGTGGGTTAGTAGCAATACTAATGCCGAAGGTTTAGCTGATTTAGAAATGATTAAAAATTCAGGCTCCATTGCTGCTGCACCTTCCTATGAGGTTGCACTAGACGCCCAAGGAAATTTTGGAACGGATTATACATTTACCGCAACATGGAACACAGGCTTTTCAGGTTTTGGGTTAGGAGACCCTGCTCCTCCGTTCCCTGTTGAATTTATCAATTTCGACGCTACACCAAACCGTTCCACTATTGATTTGGCATGGGCTACTGCTTCAGAGCGCAACAACAAAGGCTTCGAAATACAACGTAGTATCAACGCTAGAAGTGGCTTTGAGACTATCGGTTGGGTCGATGGATTTGGCAATACTTCTGATAGACAAGATTATACTTTTGAGGACAGCGCAGTGCGCAAGGGAATCACTTATTACTATCAGTTGAGACAAATCGACTTTGATGGTTCTTTCGAGTATTCAGATATAGTCTCCGCACAGATTGTTGGTAAAGGTATCGGTGTGAACATGTTGCCAAACCCTGCTAAAAATGCAGTAGCAATTATTTTATCTGGTAATCTATCTGATGATTTGACCTTGACAATAATGGATATCCAAGGAAGAATTGTAGAAACTCAGGCTGTTGCAAAAGACGCCACTCGAATTGATTTGGACATAACAGCTTACTCTGCTGGGGTTTACTTTGTGAAAATTAACTCCGCAACGGAAACGGTCGTTTCTAAGTTGATTGTTGAATAACAAATAAACACATTATACATGGAATCCCCTTCGGCTATTTGCTGGAGGGGATTTTTTTAGATTCTAATGGAACTGATTTTAAGAAAAGGCTCAATCAATAGTTGGTAAATGGTTTAAGTATTGATAGGATTTTTCTGCTTGGTCGATAGCACAACAAAAAGAATGTGCTCCATTCGTTACCATCAAAAACGGGA
>JAHDBO010000062.1 GCA_020630355.1 Saprospiraceae bacterium | reverse complement strand
TATCAATCCCAACAATGGCTAGAGACTCCCCTAGAGGGCAAAGAAATAGCAGTCAAAAAAGGGCAGCGCATTTTCATTGGCTATCAGTTGCCCTTTCCAGATGATGGAAGTGTTACAAAAAATATTGGTAGAAGGTGGTGTTGGTGGCATCAAAAAAAACGAGGTTGGACAGGGTTGTATAGCTATGCACCTTACATAGGTTCTACTAGAGAAAAGAAAAATACAAGTTTTGTTTATGCAGGTGCATTTTGGGGTTGGTTTAAGTTTTGGCGAGTTTCAAGAAAACGGAATTCTCAACCGCTTATCCGCATGAAGACCTTGAGGTGAGAAAACAAAGAAGGCAGCTCTTACGAACTGCCTTCCCAAATCATATCCATTAAGGGCGTAGCCCTCCGATTTTCTAGTATCTGTAGTATTCTGGCTTGAATGGACCTTTCACTTCTACACCGATATACTCTGCTTGCTCGGCAGATAGTTCTTCTAGCTCTACACCGATTTTCTCCAAGTGCAAGCGTGCTACTTCTTCGTCCAAGTGCTTAGGCAACATGTATACTTTGTTCTCGTATTTGTCGCTATTTTCCCAAAGCTCTAGCTGAGCCAAAGTTTGGTTGGTGAAAGAGTTGGACATCACGAAGGATGGGTGACCCGTTGCACAACCTAGATTAACTAGGCGACCTTCTGCCAAAACGATGACATCATTGCCATCAATAGTGTATTTGTCTACTTGTGGTTTGATGACTACTTTGCTGTCGCCATAAGTACCGTTCAACCAAGCCATATCGATTTCGTTATCGAAGTGACCGATATTACAAACGATGGTTTTGTCTTTCATCATGCGGAAGTGCTTCTCAGCGATGATGTCCTTGTTTCCAGTTGCTGTTACAACGATATTAGCTTGTGGAATCGCATTTTCCATGCGCTTCACTGCGAAGCCGTCCATAGCAGCTTGTAATGCACAAATCGGGTCAATCTCTGTAACGATAACACGACAACCTGCCCCTCTCAAAGAAGCGGCAGTTCCTTTTCCTACATCCCCATAACCCGCTACGACAGCTACTTTTCCAGCCATCATAATATCAGTGGCACGACGAATAGCATCGACGCAAGATTCTTTACAGCCGTACTTGTTGTCAAATTTTGACTTGGTAACGGAGTCGTTAATATTGATAGCAGGAATAGGGAGCGTTCCTTTGCGCATACGCTCATACAAGCGGTGTACACCAGTCGTTGTTTCCTCGCTTAGGCCTTTGATGTCTTTGACCAATTCTGGGTATTTATCCAGAACCATGTTGGTCAAGTCACCTCCATCATCCAAGATCATATTCAAGGGCTGTCCATCTTCAAATGCAAACAAGGTTTGCTCGATAGCCCATTCAAATTCCTCTTCATTCATGCCTTTCCAAGCATAAACAGGTACACCTGCCGCTGCTATCGCTGCTGCTGCTTGGTCTTGGGTAGAGAAAATATTACAAGAAGACCAAGTAACATCAGCACCTAGCTCCACTAAAGTTTCAATCAAAACGGCCGTTTGGATAGTCATGTGCAAACAACCCGCTATACGAGCACCTTTCAAAGGTTTGGATGCGCCGTATTGTGCTCTCAATGCCATCAAACCTGGCATTTCTGCTTCTGCAAGCTCAATCTCTTTGCGACCCCAGTCCGCTAAGGCAATATCTTTTACCTTATATTTCAAATTTGTTACTGTTGGCATAACTAATGCTTATTTTTAAAAAATTCGCCACAAAGGTACGGTTTTTCGCAATGATTTGAAAGTCAATCTGAGCGGCATTACACAAAGATGACGAATTGCTAATTACTTTTCTTTCGCTTCATCATCTTTTTAGGAAATAATGAAGATTTACCTCTTTTAGTGGACAATTTCCCGTTTTTACCAACTTTTCCTCCTATCAAAGTAGAGTCATTCATTTTACAACCTACCTTTTGGGTGCAAGAGGTGTTGCCGATTATGAGCATAGCAAATATCAGAACAAGAATGATAGTTTTGAACGAATGGGCTGCGGTTTTTTTAGTATTTTGATAAAGCATTGTTGTTGATTTGAAGTCAAGAAAATAAAATGGAGTAGTCCTAATGTTGACAGGATTACTCACAGAATAGTGTTTTTGTCAGAAAGTAGGGTCTTTATTTTATGGAAAAACTTGCTTTTGCACTTATGAGCGACTATTTTTGTGTCCAATTGATAATTTATCTTTTATAATACAAAATTTGAACCAATGAACAAAGGGGATTTAATCAATAAAATCGCTGAGGACGCTAATTTGACAAAAGCTCAAGCAACAGAAGCATTGAATGTTGTAATGAGTTCTATCCAAGATACGTTGAAAGACGGTAAAAAAGTTACTTTAGTAGGATTTGGGACATTCTCTACTTCTGAAAGAGCTGCTAGGGATGGACGTAACCCTAAAACAGGGGAAATCATCCAAATTGCGGCTAAAACTATGGTAAAATTCAAGCCAGGTAAAGAATTGGCAGAATCTGTAAACTAATATTTAGTTTGGTATTCTCGAAAGCGGCTATCAATCCATTCGATAGCCGCTTTCTTAGTTTAACCCTATCCCCGTTTCGTTCTCGAGCGTCTGGCTTTCAGTTTTCTGATATATTTTACACCGTACCACAGCCAAAATCCTGTTATGATTAACAGGATAGTTCCTATTCCAAGAATGTTCATGGAAAGGAGTTTGAAATTCTCGCTGATAATAGAGCCGTCATGCAAATCCTCTATCCAATCCGAATGACGCTTCGCCACCGATAGAACTTCTCCGGTAGAACCATCTAGTTGGACTTCCCAGAAACCTTCTGAAAATTGCATTTTGGCGACCCCTTTTTTAGGGCGTATATCAATTTTTTCTATAAAGTTGCCCTTGAGTTCTGGCTGCTGTTCGTCAAGTGTTTGCTGTGCAATCAACGAAAGTTCCCCTAAACTTTTCCATTCTTTCAAGGGTACAAGCTGTCCCCGTTTGGTAGGCGGCTGAATTGCATCTATATTCTTTTTCCAAGCCAACAACAAGCCAGTGACAGCACTGATAAAAAGAATGAGTGCAACGGTTATGCCGATGAAGCGATGATAAACCCTAAAAGAACGTAAGCTCTTGGTATATTTTTTTGTTGTCACTTAAAAGTTAGATGCTGCTTGGTGATGATATACTAGATGAATGTCACAAATGTATATATAAAATTTTTTATAAATATATCAAAAACCATTCCAAGCCAACAAATTGTCTAAGTTTATATCGTTTCGGCCAAGTCAAGCGCTTTTCTCAATGCCCTAAGTTTGTTGTTAACCTCTTCTAACTCGCTCTGAGGGTCGGATTTGATGACAACTCCAGCACCTGCTTGGAATTGCAATTGGTTTTGGATACTCAGAAAAGAACGTATCATAATGGCATGGTTGAAGTTGCCATTGAATCCCAGATAGCCAATACAACCACCATAGTAATTACGGTTTTGGTTTTCATATCGGTTGATGAGCTGCATTGCCTTGTATTTGGGAGCGCCCGACAAAGTACCTGCCGGGAAGGTATCAGCAACTAGTTGTAAAGGGTTGGCATTTTCTATTTCTCCTGTAACTTTCGATACCAAGTGTATGACATGAGAATAAAACTGGACCTCTCTGTATCTTTCTACTTTTACGTTGTGTCCATGCCGACTCAAATCATTTCTTGCTAAATCAACTAGCATGACGTGTTCGGAGTTTTCTTTGGGGTCGGCAGCGAGTTTAGTGGCAAGTTCAGCATCAACTTGGTCATTGCCCGTTCGTTTGAATGTACCTGCGATAGGGTGTATTTCTGCCCTGCCTTTTTGGATGACAATCTGTGCTTCAGGCGAAGAACCAAACAACTTGAAATTGCCATAATCAAAATAAAACAAATAAGGAGAAGGGTTGATGGCCCTCAGTGCCCGATATACATTGAATTCATCCCCTTTGAAATCAGTCTTAAAACGCCTAGAGAGTACAATCTGAAAAACATCTCCCCGCTGGCAGTGTGCTTTTCCTTTTTCGACCATCTCGATAAAAGCCTCGTCTTCGATGGTAGAGATGACCTCTCCTTCTAATTTGAAGTCAAAAGTACTATTGGTGTTTAGGTTGATGTAGTCTTCTATTGTCTGAATTTCACTTTCTTGACCCTCGCTAAGGTGTTCAAAAATGTATAATTCGTTGTTGAAATGGTTGATGGCGACAATAAAGCGATAAGCATGATATAGTATATCTGGAATGTTTTCAATCGAATCAGAGCGGATGTCCAAATCTTCATAATAGCGGATGGCATCATAAGCTTGATAACCAAATAACCCATTAGAAATGAACTTGAAAGGTAGTTCTTCAACTTCAAACTGAGCAATAAAGTCACTCAAGGCTGCTACAACATCTGTTGATTCTGTTATTTGGCCCGATGTTTTACTGCCATCAGGAAAAGCCTGATGAAGAACCTTGTTTTTTAATTCAAAGGTAGCAATCGGGGCGCAGCAGATGTAAGAGAAGGAATTGTCATTGGCATGATAATCCGAGCTTTCGAGTAAAATGCTATTGGCAAATCTATCTCGCAATCGTAAATAGATACTCACAGGAGTAACGGTGTCGGATAATCGTTTTTTATAGACTGTCTTGAGTTTATGGGACATAATGATGATGCTACTTTGAAATAGATGCGTCTAAAGTTTGGTATGTTACTAGGTGGGCAAAAATAAAAAAGGTCTGCATAAAGCAGACCCTGTTTCTGAGTGTTTCATGAGCTTTTTTGTAAAAAACTGCGTTATTTTTTGAAATCTGCTCACGAGTGTACAATCTAATTTCAAACTGTTGCCTGTAAATATAGTCAAAAGTCTGAAAATCCTTGTTTTTTTAACACATAAGTCGGCTTGTATACGTTTAAATTGATATGTATTCTGCTTTTTTTGTGAAACTTGCACGGTTTTTGTTCCATAATAGATGATAAAACAAAGAGATATGAGGAAGTTGGCATTCACAATGATTTTATTTTTTGGGTTTTCAATGATTTTGATGGGACAGTCAAAGTTGTTGAGGAAGGCAGATCGTTTTTATAAAAATAATCATTTCTCGGAGGCAATCCCTTTGTACAAGAAAGCATTGGAACAAAAAAACACAGCGAGCATTAAGTTGAAACTAGCTAGTGCTTACCAAAAACTGAATCGACTAGAACAGGCTGTAAAAATATATGCGGAGGTTGTCCAATCAGGAAAGGCTCGCCCAAGAACCTATTACGACTATGGTGTCGCTCTAATGGGTGTCGGACAGTATGATGTGGCGAAGGGAATGTTTGAACGCTACGTCGAGTCGATGCCAAAAGATGAAAAAGGGCTCCAGATGCTAAAAGCCTGTACTCATGTGAAAAATATTGAGCCACTTTATCCTGAAGTGATGTTGGAATTATTTGCTAGAAATAGCACAAGTGATGATTATGGACCTATTTTCTTTCAGGACGGCATCAGTTTTAGTTCTGATAGACCCAGAGGAATACGGTTGTTCAAAGAAAAGTCAGGGATGACAGGCAGAGAGTATTTGAACTTGTACTACAGTCAAAAAAATGAGGATGGAGGCTACAGCAATGCCAAACCATTTTCTAATAAAATCAATGCCCTCAATAAAAATGCAGGCCCTGCTTCTTTTAGTGCGGATGGGACAACGATTGTATTCACTAGAAACGGTCATGAGATGAGCAAGAAAAATACCTTCAACATGCAGTTGTACGAGGCAAAATGGGTGAAAGGAAAGTGGAAAAACGTCAAGAAAGTCGATTTTTGCTCTAAGGAGTTCAACTATATGCACCCCGCTTTTTCTGTAGAAGGGGATGAACTTTACTTTGTGTCGGATAAAAGGGGAAGTATGGGAGGGACGGATATTTTTGTTGCCAAAAAACAGGCTGATGGAAAATGGGGGACACCCAAAAACCTAGGCTCGGCAGTCAATACACCTCAAAACGAAGGCTTTCCTTTTGTGGATAGCTACGGACAGTTATATTTCTGTTCCAAAGGACATTTTGGCTTTGGTGGTTTTGACATATTCACGACTCATAAAGAAGCTAATAGTTGGGTAAAACCCAGAAATCTTGGTCAACCAATCAATAGCTCACAAGATGATATCGGCTTTGCCATTAGTGGCAACGGTAAGACTGGGGCTTTCTCTTCTGCCAGAGGAGGTTTGGATGATGATATTTATTTATTTGAAATCAAACGTTCTACCAAAACGGCATACAGGGAAGAAAAACCCTCCACGACACTTACGGCAAGTCAAGACCCTATGATTGGAATTGAAGAGGAGTCTTACAATACTAATGAAATGGCTTCTGCCAAAAGGTCAAAAAAACGTTCTCTCGCACTCTTTTCGGACCAATCAAACCGTCCGACAATCACTGCTTTTAATGATTTAGCAGTAAAAATGCGGATTGATGGGATGGGAATAGGAAAGGAGTTTAAAATGGATGTGTATTTTGAAAATAATGACCACATCATTACTCATGAAATGGAAGCGGAATTGAATAAACTGGTAGAAGTGCTTGAAGAGAACGAAACCCTTCAAGTAGAAATAGGCACACACACACCTAGCCTAGGAGAAGCGGAAGATAACCGAGTGCTTTCTCAATTGAGAGCAGAAGCTGTGTTGAAATATGTCCAAGATAAGGGTATTGCTTTAGAACGGCTCTCTGCAAAAGGATATGGTGAGCGTCATATTGTGAACCACTGTACCAATGGTATTGTCTGCCCTCCCTCGGAGCATGCCCTCAATCAAAGATTGATGTTCAAAATTACGGGACTGTAATTGCGTTTGTTGGTTAAACGCCACGGAAATAAAAAATATCCTGTCTTCTAGAAAAACCGTGTTACTTTTGCGGACAGTAAAAGTGAAATAATGAAAACCAAAACCATCTATGGTCGGCATCCTGTGTTGGATGCACTGAAATCAGGCGATATTCAGTTTGAGAAAATACTGATACAACAAGGGACGAGAGGCGACTTCGAGAAGACTATGCGGGCCTTAACTGGTGAACGACAGATACCGCTTTCTTTTGTTCCTAAAGAAAAACTGAACCGATATAGCCACAACAACAACCACCAAGGCGTCTTAGCTTTTGTAGCGGCCATCGAGTATCAAAAGCTAGAAAATGTGCTTCCTCATTTATATGAAAATGGAGAGACACCATTATTCCTTTTATTAGACGGCATTACGGATGTGCGCAACTTCGGAGCGATTGCACGCTCGGCGGTGTGTACAGGAGTCCATGCTATTGTTACACCGATGAAAGGTTCTGCACAAATAAATGCGGAGGCGATTAAAGCTTCGGCAGGGACCTTGTCCAAAATTCCAGTCTGCAGAGAGCCAAGTATCAGTGGGGCAATAGATTATTTACAACAGTCGGGTGTGCAGATATTCGCAAGTTCTCTAGAGGGAGAGCCAGGGTTGAGAGATCTGGATTGGAAATCACCTTGTGCCGTTGTCATCGGTTCGGAGGAGCGGGGTGTCAATGCCAATTTTATCGGTAGAGCGGATGCTTGTTTTAAAATACCACAATCCAATGCGACAGATTCCTTTAATGCTTCCGTAGCGACTGGAATAATACTGTACGAAGCGATGCTAGGGAGAATGTGAAAGAGCCATCCTTCCTTTGAAAGACGGCTCTTACAACCAGAACAAATAACACTATTTCTTAGCTGTACCTTAACCTTGTTGGGTTATAGCACTCAATTTCTCTTTTATGGTTTTATGGAGCATGGGGCCTAGCTCAAATCCCGCCTCAGAGGCTTCCTGTAAATAGCGGAAAGCTTTATCAGGTTCGGCGGCAGAATGGTATAACGTACCTAAATGGTAAATCACCTCTGGCTCAAAGGACTTGCCCTCGATTTTTTCTTGACTGAGCTCTAAGGCGAGTTGGATGTCGCCAGATTTAACGTAGCTTCTGGCAAGCAATTGATAAGATTGTACAGAGGGTCTTTTGTTGACTTCCTCCCAAGCGATAGCCCTAGCTTTTGGTAAATTGACAGGTTGGTCAATTGCAATGTCAAATATGTATTTGTTGTACATACCTTGGTATTGTGGCCGTTCGGCTTTCGCTAGAAAAGCTTCAGTATGATAGGCTTCCGCCCGCTCGTCTCGTTCAAAAGCAGCAATTTCTGCTAGGAACAAATGATGGTCAGGCAATTGGTTTTCCAATCCGATTTGAGTCATTATTCGCTTGGCTATATCCGTATTTTTATCTTTTGAAAAAGCAATCCAAGCAATCCCCTTCATGGAATGGTGATGGGACGGTCTCAGTTGGAGCACTTGGAGGAAACTTTCATAAGATTTTTTGATTTTCCCAGCATGTCCATACATATCTCCCAGATTGCTCAATGCCCATACATATAAATCAGTGTCGTTCTGGGCGTCCAATCCTGAAAAGGCTTTTTCCATCGAAAAAATTGCGGCGTCTAAATCGCCTTCAACGTCTTGAAGTTTTGATTTTCTAATCAAGTACTCAAAACTATGTTTGAGAGGATACGCCTCCAGATTCTTTTTGGCGGCAGCCAAATCTCCCAGTTCTAGCTGGGTGTCAAAAAGATATAATTTGGAAATATCAGGTCTTTCTTCCGTTTCCAATGCTTTTTGAGCAAAGGTCAAAGCACTTTTGAAATCGTGCTTCGTGATTGCATTTGCAGCTAGGGCATGATAGACACCTGCCTTTTTTAACAAATAAGTATCCAATGCTTGATGTAATAATTTATCCGAACGATGTAAGTCTTTGATGTTTCCCGTCTGCTTGAATCGCTCCGATAATAAAGTTGCTAACTTTAGTAAGTAAGGGCTAGCATTGGGTTGTTTGGCTAATTTTTGCTCCCAGAATTGGATACTCTGGCTTAATTTGTTGGATGATGTATTGGCTTCTTTTGTAAATATGAAGTCAATATCGGATGCTTGGACGATAGATGGACTCTCTGGAGATGAATTGCTGCAATTGTAAAAACAAAAACAAGCTAGAACAAAAAAGCTATATAATTTTAAATATTTCATGGTTATTGATTTCTGGTTTGAAATAATTAGGATTCCTGTGCAGGACACCTAGAACGGTATCCGTAGTCAATGAGCGAATGCCATTAAGGGAACGGCGATTTCACCTTTATCCAAGTGCGCCTGCAACAGGAAGATTCCTAATAGTTGAAAGTAGTTTTTTGTTGGTTTGCTAGATTAATGAGGGCTTGCCAAATATGGAAATGTATTCGAGAAAGCCTTGTCGTTGGAACTGACATTGTCACTGGTCAAAGTTGGATTGGCACTACCGTCCGTTCCTCCGAATATGAGCAACAATTCGACAT
>JAHDBO010000061.1 GCA_020630355.1 Saprospiraceae bacterium | reverse complement strand
TCAGTAGTTTCAGTAGTTTCAGTAGTTTCAGTAGTTTCAGTAGTGGGAGGAGTATCTAGATTTTGGATTTGTACTTGATACTTGAACTTGACACTTTATTTGAGTTTCAGTAGTATTTGGAGTTTTTTTTCTAATTCAGCGAATAGCTTTTCATCAGGAAAGAATACTTTTGAAATTAAAAAAAGTGCCATGATTTCGTGCGAAGTCATGGCAATATAATTTTTCTTAACAATCAAACAATCAAACAATCAAACAATCAAACAATCAAACAATCAAACAATCAAAATCCTACAAATGCCTTTCCGCATGATAAGAAGAACGAACCAATGGCCCTGATTCCACGAAATCAAATCCCTTTTGCAGACCGACTTCCTTGTATTCTGCAAATTTATCAGGATGTACAAAAGAGGCAACTTCTAGGTGCATCTTGGTTGGTTGTAAGTATTGACCTATCGTGACCACATCGCAACCGTGTTCCAGTAAATCATCCATGATTTTATAAACATCTTCATCGGTCTCTCCAAGACCGACCATGAAGCCCGTCTTGGTGCGTTTTCCTGCGGCTTTTATACGTTGGATTTGTTCTAGGCTGCGCCAGTATTTTCCCTGAGGGCGCACCTTTCGGTAAAGGCGCTCTACCGTTTCCATATTGTGAGAGACGACTTCTTGACCACCATCAATCATACGTTCCAAAGCCGTCCAATTGGCTTTTACATCTGGAATTAAGGTCTCAATCGTAGTACTAGGGGACATTTCTTTTACAGCGACCACCGTCTGATACCAAATCTCCGCCCCTCGGTCTTTGAGTTCATCCCGATTGACAGAAGTAATAACAGCATGTTTGACCTGCATCAATTTAATAGCTTCTGCCACACGTCTCGGCTCGTCTTCATCGTATTCGGGCGGCCGACCCGTTTTTACGGCGCAGAAAGAGCAAGAACGGGTACAAGTATTCCCTAGAATCATAAAAGTTGCCGTACCAGCTCCCCAACATTCCCCCATGTTCGGACAATTGCCGCTTTGGCAAATGGTATGCAGATTATACTCATCCACAAGTGCACGCACCTTCTGAAATTCTTTTCCAATCGGTAGTTTTACTCGAAGCCAATCCGGTTTTTTTCTGCGTGCCGTTTTCTTTTCGACAATATTAAGTTCTATCATACCGCTGTTTTACAAATACAAAATAGACTTTCTTTTACCAACGTTTTCCGAGCTGTAAAGTTAAGTAAACATTCATGAAAAGAAACCGATTATCCTCTATAACCATAATAGGAACTTTCTTAGAATAGACATCGAGCATAAACCCAATTTCAAGCCCTTTTACAAATTTGTCAAAAGCCCCCCAATCCAAATGAACCCCTGCCTGCAAATACCCACCAGGGATGACCCGTAATTCATCCCAACCATAACTAAAACCAGAAGCGCCATTGATGCGGTTGATGTCCAAGAAAAGCAGTTCGTTATCCTCCGAATAGGGCTCACTTGATATAGTGGCAGGGCCAGTGTTGTCTTCAAAACGGAGCAAATCGAGATAATAGGGTTTTAACAATCCCAATGATAACCCACCACTGTAAGAAATACCAAGAGCGACCCCTTTATAATTTCCTTTTTCAGAATAATATCTTTTTTCCCCCCAGCCTGCTCTTAGAGCATAGAGATTATTTTGTTTGCCATATATAAAAGGATTCGTATTTAAACTACTCTGGAAAGTCGGGAAAAAATCCAACTTCTGACTAGATTCTCTGGAATGTTTCAGGTTTCCAATCTCAAAATGGTAAAATTGCGTTTTATTATATGCCTTGATGGTAGCAATATTCGCACCTAATGAAAAGTACCCATTTGTGTGGATTTTAAAATCAAGGGTAAATTCTTTATCGTAGATGATCCCTTTTTGAACGGTATTGTCAAAGTTGCTCTGGGCGGCTAAATTGCCGCAAAAAGGCAATATTAAAGCGATGAGAAGTAGTTTGTATCGCATATATTTATTAAAATTAATGTTGAATTGATTGTCCTGTTTTTCCTTTATTACGATAGACATTATTCTATTTTCGATTTTGGCAACAGCAGTAAGCTGGAAAAAAATAATCTTCAATCTAAAATCCTAAGACTAATTGCTTAAATCGAATGTACTTATTCAATTTACATAAAAATAAGGACAAAAAACGTCAAGAATTGTTCTGTATCGAACAGTTCCTTAGTTTTGAGCTTCTTTTACAGATATATAAACGATAGAAATGACGGCAAAAGTTGAATATTTAGGGCAATTAGGCACAAAGGCGACGCATCTTAAATCTGGAAACGTCATTCATACCGACGCACCTGTTGATAACAGGGGGAAAGGGGAGGCTTTTTCTCCAACTGATTTAATGGCGACCTCTTTGGCAAGTTGTATGATGACCATAATGGGCATAAAAGCGATGGACAAAGGAATAGATATGGAAGGTGCAAGCGCAACTGTACTGAAAGTTATGGCATCCAACCCAAGGCGGATCGCTAGGATAGAAATCAATATTCAAATGCCTGATAAAGGTTATTCGGATAAAGAAAAAAAGATACTTGAAAAAGCGGCGCACGGTTGCCCAGTAGGGAAGAGCATTCACCCAGAACTAGAAGAGGTGATTACCATCAATTGGTAAGCACCTCTCCTAATATTTCTGAATATAGCCCAACCTTAAAACCTTGATTCTAAATAGTAAGGCAGCATAGCTCTCCACGTTGTCCAATCGTGTGGCATGTCGTGGCCCCATACATCTAGCTCGTGGTGGATACCTTTCGAGTGGAGTAAATTAGAGAATCTTATGGAGGCTTCTGGTGTCTCATAGTCGCCCGAACCAGTCAAGATGTGAATGTGCTTACTAGCTTTGATACGTGGCAAGTAGTAATCGTCATTCAAATTAGGCAAATAGTGCTCTGGTGAGTTGAAATAAACATCATCATCGAAGTAACCTTTCGTGTAAGTAGAAAGATTATAGTTGCCACTCATGGCAATCGTACCTGCAAACAAATCAGGACGCTTGAAAAACATATTACAAGCATGTAAAGCTCCTAGTGAAGCGCCACAAGTGATAATCGGCGTTTCTTCGCTCGTATTGGTCTTGATGAAAGGCACTACCTCGTTGAAAACATAGCTGTTGAACTGTTGGTGTCTAATCGCTTTATGCTTTGGGTGCATATCGCTATTCAACCAGCTTTCAGAGTTGATGCTATTGATAGAAAAAACACGTACTTTCCCTGATTCGATATGAGGTTTGATGGCGTTAATCAATAAAAAACGCTCATACTCTAAGTAATCAGCTGCAGCCGTTGGAAGCATCAATAAAGCAAATCCATAATGCCCATAAGATGCAATCTCCATGTGTTTGTTCAAAGATGGGCTATGCCATCCACCTAATTGTCGGTTCATCCCTTTTTTTGCTCGCAAAGGTCGTTTTTTTCAAGAACCAAAAGAAACTTAAACTGCTTTTTTTGCACTATTTTTTAATTGAAATGAGGCTATTTGTTTCCCCATATCTATACTTTATAAAAAAGAAACTTAAAAGCCCTTGAATCCCTTAATCTTTGTATGGAAATCACTCTGAATTGCCCTTTTATTTTACTATTTTTGCGTACTTGACTGACTAAAGCACAACAACATATTTATGTCTGAAAATCCTAGGATAATTCCTATTAATTTAGAGGATGAAATGAAAAAATCGTACATCGATTATTCGATGTCGGTTATTGTTTCTAGAGCCTTACCTGATGTAAGAGATGGCTTCAAGCCAGTACACCGTAGAGTACTTTATGGTATGTCTGGTTTGGGTTTGACTTACAACAAGGCACATCGTAAATCTGCCCGTATTGTTGGGGAAGTTTTAGGTAAATATCACCCTCACGGCGATTCTTCCGTCTATGACTCCATGGTGCGGATGGCTCAAAACTGGTCGTTGCGTTATCCATTAGTCGATGGACAAGGGAATTTCGGTTCTATGGACGGTGATAGCCCTGCTGCCATGCGTTATACTGAGGCACGATTAATGAGGGTAGCGGATGATATTTTATCTGACTTAGATAAGGAAACCGTCGATTTTCAAGCGAATTTTGATGATTCTCTGGAAGAGCCTACTGTTTTGCCGACTAAAGTACCTAACCTTCTGATTAACGGAGCTTCAGGTATTGCAGTAGGTATGGCAACGAATATGTTGCCGCACAACTTGTCTGAAGTCATAGACGGTGTAGTCGCAACGGTCGATAATCCTGAGATTACCATACCAGAATTGATGGAGCACATCAAAGCACCTGATTTGCCGACAGGCGGAATTATATACGGTTATGATGGTGTGAAAGAGGCTTTTGAAACGGGTAGGGGGCGTGTCGTGGTGAGAGGTCGTGCCGTGATTGAGGAGAATAACAATGGTAAGGAAAAGATTGTCATTTCTGAAATTCCATATCAAGTCAACAAGGCGTCTTTGATAGTGAAGATGGCGGAATTGGTGAACGACAAGAAAATCGAAGGTATCTCTGATTTGAGAGATGAGTCTGATAGAAAAGGATTGCGGATTGTAGTTGAGGTAAAACGAGATGCGCTTGCTAGCGTGGTCTTGAGCAAATTGTACAAATATACTGCCCTGCAATCTTCTTATGGTGTGAATAATATTGCTTTGGTCAATGGGCGTCCACTCCAATTGAATCTGAAGCAAATTATAGAGGAGTTCATCAAATTCCGTTTAGAAGTCATCACCAGAAGAACGCAGTACGAACTGCGCAAAGCAGAAGAAAGAGCACATATTCTTGAAGGCTTATTGATTGCTCTGGATCACCTGGATGAAGTGATTGCGCTGATACGGGCTTCTAGAACGCCCGAAGAGGCAAGAAATGGCTTGATGTCTACTTTCAGTTTATCAGAAAGGCAGGCTCGTGCCATTTTGGATATGCGTTTGCAGAAATTGACAGGGCTAGAACGAGATAAGATTAAGCAGGAGTATGAGGAGTTGATGAAATTGATAGAGCATTTGAAAGCTATCCTAGCAGATGAAGGCTTGAGAAGAAATATTGTCAAAGAAGAACTCGCAGACGTGAAAGAGCGTTTCGGGGATGAGCGTCGCACAGAAATCAACTATGCCGCTGGAAATATCAGCATCGAAGATCTGATTGCTCAGGAGGATGTGGTGATTACTATTTCTCATGCAGGTTACGTTAAGCGTACCAAACTAGATGAATACCGCACGCAAGGTCGTGGTGGTCGTGGGTCTAGAGGGGTGAAGACGAGAGATGAAGATTTCGTAGAGCATATTTTTGTGGCTTCTACCCATGATTATCTATTGTTGTTTACCGAGCAAGGTAAATGCCACTGGATGAGGGTTTACGAAATCCCAGAAGCATCCAAAACATCAAGTGGAAGGGTGATTCAGAATCTTTTAGCCATCCCAAAAGAAGATAAAGTCCGAGCTTACATCAAGATAGCGGATTTGAAAGATGAGGATTTTGTTAAAAATCATAATATCGTATTCTGTACCAAGAAAGGAATCATCAAAAAAACGGTGGTGGAGGCCTTTTCAAGACCTAGGACCAATGGTATTATCGCCATAGAAATCGCAGAAGGAGACCAGTTGATTGAAGCAAAACTGACGAATGGTAATAATGAAATCGTCATTGCAAGTCGCTCAGGCCGTTCCATCCGATTCAACGAGGAGAAGGTCCGTTCAATGGGGCGTACTGCTAGAGGAGTGCGTGGTATCATGCTACAAAACGATGAAGATGTAGCGATTGGAATGATTATTCTAGAAGAAGGAGACGAGTACACAACTGTTTTGGTTATCTCGGAGAAAGGGCTTGGTAAACGTTCGATTATAGAGGAATATCGGGTAACGAACCGTGGAGGAAAAGGGGTGAAAACACTTCAAGTTACTAAGAAGACTGGTGCTTTGGTTGCCATCAAAGCGGTTCAGGAAGACGATGATTTAATGATTATTAATAAATCGGGCATCATCATACGCCTTAGCGTCTCTCAGTTGCCAGTCATTGGGCGAGCAACTCAAGGCGTCCGTTGTATCAATCTAGCGGAAGACGATGCGATTGCAGATGTGGCATTAGTGAATATTGATGAAGATGCAGAAGGAGAAGATGAGATGCAAGAAGGGGAGGAGAATGTTGATGAAAGTGGAAATGATACAGACGCAGCTACCGAAGAAAACACGGAAGAATAGAGCATGGGCAAGGCGCTGAAAGTAGGTATAACGGGAGGGATTGGTTCTGGTAAAACGACCGTTTGTAAAATCTTCGAATCGCTAGGAATCCCCGTATACAATGCCGACGAACGTGCCAAGTGGCTGATGGTCAATCATCCTTTAATTGTTAAAGGTTTGAAAGACTTGTTTGGGGAGCAAGCATATTTAGGGGATGGTTCGTTGAATAGAAAAGGGATTGCCGCCATTGTTTTTTCCGATAAGGAAAAGCTCAATCAGCTCAATGCCTTGGTTCATCCTGCTGTTTATCAAGATGGAGAGGACTGGCACGCCAGTTTCTCGGATGTCCCTTATACGATTAAGGAAGCAGCACTACATTTTGAGTCAGGTGCTTATAGGACGATGGATGTGATGATAACGGTATTTGCACCAGAGGAAATGCGTTTGCAAAGGGTCATTAATCGAGATGATGCCAACCTCCAAGAGGTGAAAGATCGTATGTCCAAACAAATGCCAGACCAAGAAAAAATGGAAAAGTCAGATTTTGTAATTTACAATGATGGCACTCAATTATTGATTCCCCAGATACTCGAAATACATGATTCTATTTGCCGAAAGGCAGTTAAAGTTTAAATTAAATTTAAGTTAGAATGAGACGTTTATTGGTTTTAATGTGCTTGGGAGTTTTTTCTTTCGTACAATTCTCCTGTGGTGATGACAATTCTATTTCTGCGGAAAAAGAAGAAATCAGAGATTATTTAGATAAATTAAACTTACTGGATGATGCCATGGAAACCCCAGAGGGTGTTTTTTATGTCATTACCACAGAGGGTGTGGGGGAGGAATATCCTACTGCTACTTCAACGGTGACCATCCTTTATACAGGTTCACTCTTGAATGGAAACATATTTGATAGCTCTGGAATCAATCCTAGGCAGTTCCAGCTAGCCAACACCATACTGGGCTGGCAATTGGGAATCCCAAAATTCAAAAAGGATAGCCAAGGAATGATTTTAATTCCATCTTCATTGGCTTATGGAGAGTTTGATAGACCAGGTATTCCTGGCGGTTCCATTCTTCGATTCGACATCGAATTACAAAACTTTGTGAACTAAGGTGATAGTAGAAGCATTACTGCTCTATTTTTTGTAAAATTGCAAGGTCCCACAGAGTACCTTGCAATTTTTGTTTAAACCAAATCAATCCATGAATATTTTAGTCCTAAATAGTGGTAGCTCTTCTTTAAAAGCAGCTTTGATTGACACCGTTTCGGGGAATACACGCTTAGAATTATCACTAGAAAGAATGTTGGATCAACCCATCATAAAATGTAAAGGAACGTCTTTTAACTTAGTATTGGAAGGGCGGAAAAAATTGCTTGAAAAGGCTTTGGATCATTTAAAGGGGCAATGTTCAGATCACGAGATTCATGGTTTGGGACATCGAGTAGTCCACGGAGGTGAAGCCTTTTCGCAGCCTATATTGATAGAGGACGAGGTAGAAAAAACAATAAGCGATTTAGCTAAACTGGCACCGCTTCACAATCCCTTAAACCTGCTTGGGATACAAGTGGCAAAAGCGGCTTTCCCTTCTATGCCCCATATAGCGGTTTTTGATACCGCATTTCACTGCACACTTCCTAAGCGGGCGAGAACTTATGCCTTACCAAAAGAACTAGCGGAAAGGCATGGTATCCGTCGTTATGGTTTTCATGGTACAAGCCATGCTTATGTGGCAGAGCTAGCCGCTCAACACCTAGGACAAGATTTGAGGCAACTTAATATTATCACCTGTCATTTGGGAAATGGATGCAGTATGGCTGCGATTGAATATGGTCGAAGTGTAGAAACGAGCATGGGGATGACGCCCCTTGAAGGACTCGTCATGGGAACGAGAAGCGGAGATATTGACCCAGGGATTTTGATCTATCTGAAAGATAGGGCGGACTTAACGTTAAGTGGCTTGGATGATTTGCTGAACAAGCAAAGTGGATTGAAAGGCTTGTCGGGTATCAGTAATGATATGCGTGATATTATAGAAAAAGCATCAGAAGGCGATGAAGATTGCCGTTTGGCAATGCAGGTATTTGCACATCGAGTACGCAAATATATCGGCGCTTATGCTGCCACGATGGGAGGGGTAGACGCTATTGTTTTTACAGGTGGAATTGGCGAAAATTCGGCGGTGATTCGCCATCGCATTGCACAGCGCTTGGACTTTATGGGTGCATTAATCAATGAAGACAAAAATACAGATGTCGAATTGAGCCATGAAAATCCTGTGGCGGATTTTGCGATGAACCATAGTCGGGTGCGATTGCTAGCGGTCAAAACCAATGAACAACTATCCATTGCTCAACAATCTGCCAAGCTTATCGCCGAAGAAAATAAAGTCAATACACTGCCTCCAATTCCAGTGGCCATTTCTGCCAGGCACATGCATATTACCCAAGAAACCTTGGAAGAGCTATTTGGAAAAGGCTACCAATTGACGGAGAAAAAGCCCCTTTCTCAGCCAGGACAATTTGCTGCAAATGAAACCGTAAATATCGTTGGGCCAAAAAATACGATAGAACGGGTACGAATTTTGGGTCCTGTACGTTCTAAAAACCAGATTGAGATTTCTAGGACGGACGAATTTTTCCTAGGGATAGATGCACCGATACGAGAGTCTGGAAAAGTCGTTAATTCTCCAGGCTGCGTGGTCGTTGGGCCAAAGGGAAAAGTCACCTTGAATGAAGGCGTCATTTGTGCATGGCGGCACATCCACATGACACCAGAAGATGCTGCACTTTTTCAAGTCAAGGATAGGGATATTGTAGAAATCAAAATTGAAAACGGAGAACGCAGCTTGACTTTTGGGAATGTATTGATTCGGGTGTCTCCCAAATACAAGTTGGAGATGCACATTGATACCGATGAAGGCAATGCTGCAGAAATTGGCCGAAATGCGATGGGCGCACTAGTGCTTACCAGTAAGGAAGCCCATTTGAAGAGTAGGAGGATATGAGGAAGTGAAATTATGAATTTTACATCCTAATGCACCTAATCTAGCACGCTTTGATAAAAAAAAATATGAACCCATCCCTCAAAAATTTACTGCTACTCATTCTTGGTTTGATTGTTCTAAATGTGATAGGCAACCAAGTGTATACCTTTTTTGATTTGACC